>JAFDHR010000030.1 GCA_019308645.1 Deltaproteobacteria bacterium | reverse complement strand
CTAAAGGATGAAGAAGGGGTTGAGGATACTCCTTTTGAAAACTTCTGAGTTTATGTAAACAACATTTTAAGAACTTACGAGCATTAAAATCGTTTTATTAGTGATTTCCGGACTTATCAGTGTATTTTTAGAGGATCGAATGCATCAGCCACATTTTCATAACGGGGGATAGTTTTAAGCGAAGCGAGATACATTTCTAAGGATTTGACCCTTTCCTCCAATAACTCCTTTACCTTGTATTGGATTGGTAAGTCTATAACATCGCTTTTGAAATAGTTTATAGGGTCAATATCTTTTCGGGACATTGCTTCAGAGTTTTGACCGTTTCCCTCCACATTATTATTCAGGAGCTTGATAAACGATCCCATCTCATCGGCATTGCCGAGCAGCCTGTTCAGAAAAAGCAGGTATGGCGATAAGACCTTTTTGCCATTTCCATACGGGTATCGAATAAGATGGTCGATTTCGCTCCATGCCTCCTCGAGGATGGTGCGAACCTGAATTTCGACCATGGTTGATTCACTCCTGGATGGCGAGAAGACAACCAGATAGTGCACTGAACGATACCCAAAGGGATGCCTGTGAATCATACACCCCTTTTCTTTATACCTATTAATGAATTCTTCGTGATCCCCCTCGCATATATTAGCAACCGGTCTTTTCTGCAAGTCCCAGGTATGCACGATGAAATCATGGATGACATGCCAATCTTCTTTAAAAAGATGAAGAGCCCTTACGCCGACCAGATCAGTTATCATACGGGAATAGGTTTTGAGGTCTATTGTCATAGTAGAGCCTTCACGCTTCTTTCTGATAATTTTCTCAATCAGGTGATCAGGATCTTTGATCCTGGTTTTTATGGTATGTACCTGCCCAATGGTGTTTAGTCTTTCTGCTACATATCCGGCTGCTGCTGCTAATCTATCTCGACTATTGAGATGATCCTCTTTGATAGACATCAGTTCATCCCAGTCTAAGCCGGCTTTTGTGAGATCATTCTCATCAATGCCGTACTTTTCGAGAAAATCTTTTATCTCCATTAAAGTATCCTTTTAGGCAGTTACGGAAGGGTTGGTGAAAAAACTCTTCAACGACATCTCGACACCGAGATATTGTTTTATTCTTGATCCCGTCATTGTTTCGCACGAAGTTGTTCTTCTGTAAAACATGAAGAACAGGCCTTCCCCCAAACAGAAACTGTTCCGTTCTCCTCATAAACTCTCAGATGATCGTATCCATCGTCCATTAATTTCTTTAATGTCATGACTGGAATAGAGAGGGATTCAACAGCCACCTCTTCACGATCATTTTTTCGTAGAATCAAACCTTCAATCTCCATGGATTTCATTGATATATTCCTATGCATCTATTTAACGTGAATGTTCTTAAAACCTTATTTTTGAGATGACTCATGTTCGAGTTCCAGTACGGTGTGAATTGGGAAGAAAAGAAAATATCAGATAAGGAGTAAATGCTTTTAACTTAAAGAGATGTGCAAGCAATGCTTCCACTTTGCTTCTTTACCATCGAAAGCGTCCATACCCTTAACTCTCCTCTCCAATTCACTTTGATAGAAAAGATATAAAATTCAATAATATCAATACATTACCTATTTTTTTTATGTAAAATATTTAATCATTATTATTTCAATGTCAAGAGGAAAAAATGAATAAAATTGATCCAAAAACAAAACTTCAAAAAATTATCCAAGCATTCTTGACAAATGTATTCTAATGATTATATTTTTTCATGAAAATTCAATTAGTTCCATAATATCAGATAGTTATATGGATTTAGCTGTTTGCATATCATATTTTTATTACTCAATTAACAATTAAAAACTATTTTTCTTTAAATTTTTTCATCTTTTTGAAAGGAGGATTTGGGAGATGGAAATTAAACCTTTAAGTGACAGGATTCTTGTGTTGAGGATTGAAGAGGAAGAGAAAACCTCTGGCGGAATTATCATTCCTGATACAGCCAAAGAAAAGCCTCAGGAGGGCAAAGTGGTAGCAGTTGGTCCCGGAAAACCGGATGATGATGGAAAGAGGATTCCCCTTGCAGTAAAAAAGGACGACCGTGTGCTCTTTGGCAAGTATGCTGGTACCGAAATAAAAATCAATGGAGTCGAACATCTTATCATGAGAGAAGATGATATCCTCGGAATCATCAAAAAGTAATCAATGGAGGTGTTAAACAATGGCAAAAAAAGAGATTAAGTATAGCACCAAGGCGCGAGAAAAAATGATGAAAGGAATGGACATTTTAGCAAATGCTGTCAAGGTCACCCTTGGACCAAAGGGCCGTAATGTGCTCATTGAGAAATCTTTTGGCTCACCCACAACCACAAAAGATGGTGTGACTGTAGCCAAAGAGATCGAACTGGAAGATAAGTTTGAAAACATTGGTGCCCAGATGGTCAAGGAAGTGGCATCAAAGACATCTGATGTTGCCGGTGATGGCACAACCACAGCCACTATCCTGGCTCAGTCTATCTATCACGAGGGATCCAAGTTGGTTACAGCCGGCTCCAATCCTATGGCCATTAAACGGGGCATCGAAAAGGCTGTTGATGTAGTGGTTGAAGAGCTGAAAAAGATCTCAAAACCTACCAGGGAAAAAACGGAGATCGCTCAGGTAGGCACCGTTTCTGCAAACAATGACAAGGCCATCGGCGACATTATCGCAGAGGCCATGGAGAAGGTGGGCAAGGAAGGCGTCATCACAGTTGAAGAGGCCAAAAGCATGGAAACAAGTCTTGAGATTGTAGAAGGTATGCAATTTGATAAAGGGTATGTGAGTCCCTATTTTGTCACAGATTCCGAAAAGATGGAAGTTCACTTAGAGGAACCTTACATTCTTTTGCACGAGAAGAAGATCAGTGCCATGAAGGACCTTGTTCCTCTTCTGGAGCAGATTGCCAAATCGGGAAAACCCCTCCTGCTCATCGCGGAGGATGTGGAAGGCGAAGCCCTGGCCACCCTGGTAGTAAACAAGCTTCGCGGAACACTCAAGTGTGCAGCAGTGAAGGCGCCTGGGTTTGGTGACCGGCGAAAGGCCATGCTGGAGGATATTGCCATACTGACAGGTGGCCAGGTGATCAGCGAAGATCTTGGCATTAAGCTTGAAAACATTGCAATAAAAGATTTAGGTACTGCCAAGAAGATTACAGTTGACAAGGACAATACCACTATAGTGGACGGGGGCGGCAGCCGCGAGGCCCTTGAAGGCCGTGTGAAGCAGATCAGGGCCCAGATCGAGGATACCACAAGTGACTATGACCGTGAAAAACTTCAGGAGCGATTGGCTAAGCTGATCGGCGGCGTGGCAGTAATAAATGTGGGTGCAGCTACCGAGACCGAGATGAAGGAAAAAAAGGCACGGGTTGAAGATGCTCTCAATGCAACGCGTGCAGCTGTTGAAGAGGGCATTGTCCCGGGCGGCGGTGTTGCTTTAATCCGTGCCATTAAAGCCCTTGAAAAGACAAGTTTGAAGGGTGAAGAACAGTTAGGGGTGAATCTCATCAAACGAGCCCTTGAGGAACCTGTGAGGCAGATTGCGAACAATGCCGGTTTTGAAGGTTCTGTCGTGGTCCAGCAGGTGAGCGAGGGCAACGGCAATTTTGGATTTAATGCGGAAACCGGCGAGTATGAAGACTTGGTAAAGGTTGGGATCATCGATCCTACCAAGGTGACTCGGTTTGCACTTCAAAACGCCGCCTCCGTAGCGGGGCTTCTCATGACCACCGAGGCCATGGTAGCTGAAAAGCCAGAGAAAAAGAAGCCACTGGCTGCTCCACAGATGCCACCGGAA
This sequence comes from Deltaproteobacteria bacterium, assembly GCA_019308645.1. The sequence goes on along the minus strand of JAFDHR010000030.1, from coordinate 8,649 downwards.
GATATGTATTAAGGACTAAAACGGGAATGTCTAGACAGCGGAAACCCGAACCCGGGCTTGTAAATTTGAATGCATGAAAAGAGAGAACATGATGCATTAAATATTGAAATTGAGCGCGGAAATTTTGTAAGGGCGGCGCTTCTGGCAGAGCATATGCGCGTGCCCGAAGAAGAGCAAAAGGATCTCCAAGGCAAAGCACTCGGACAGATGGCCGCCATTTACAGGAATACTAACGGGACAAAGAAACTTGCCCTGCAATACGGGTTTTCAAAGGAGGAAGTTAAACAGATTTTAAAAGAGTTTGCTGATGAAATGAAAGATGAGGGAAACAATAAACCTCTTGAGCCTTGTTATGATTATAGCACGGGCAAATATCTCTCGTTCGAGGAATGGATGGATCATTACCTGAAATTCTGGGACAGGATTTCAGGGTAGTTATGTTATTTTTTAGTGATGATCCACCCATTCCCTTTGACCTGGATCAAGGGAATAGAAACAAGCAAGAGAAAGGGATTTCAGGCAGAGATAAGCGATTTGCATGATTTGTTTTAGATGTAGGGAATGGATAAACCTTTCAGTAACCACGATAGTCGGAAATAGAATAATCATGAATCGATATTTTAGGATGCGTGAGTTGTCTGCTTAAATTGACCTAAATCTCACGAGAGCTCATCTGAGGATTCAGGGTCCTGCCAGAACTCCTTCCTTTAAAAAAGTCCGATATGAATGATAAACAAGACTACTATGAAATTCTGGGGGTACCTAGAGACGCACCAGATGAAGAGATAAAGAAAAGCTATCGCCGATTGGCCCTCAAATACCATCCAGACCGAAACCCCGGTGATAAGGAGGCGGAGGAGTGTTTCAAAGAGGCTGCTGAGGCCTATGAGGTCTTACGGGATCCTGGGAAGCGGGAAATATATGATCAGTACGGACACGCAGGACTTCAAGGGACGGGCTTTCAAGGATTCAGGGATTTTAATGATGTCTTCTCATCTTTCGGGGATATCTTTGAAGGCTTCTTCGGTTTCGGCAGCGGATCCCGATCCCGTAGGCGTGCAAGGAAGGGCGCTGATATTCAATACGATCTGAAGGTCAATTTTTTCGAGGCAGCCTTTGGAGTGGAAAAAGAGATTGAGGTTCCAAGGATTGATACCTGCCAGAGATGCGAAGGCTCAGGTGTTGAACCCGGTTTTCAAAAGGAAACCTGCCGGGCCTGCAGAGGCAGAGGCCAGATCGTAAGATCCCAAGGATTTATCCGTGTAGCCACTGCATGCCCTGACTGCAGGGGAACGGGTGAGATTATTGCCCATCCCTGTAAAGATTGCAGAGGTTCCGGCAGGACTGAGCTTGTAAAAGAGATCAAATTAACCGTTCCCCCAGGTGCGAACACCGGCATGAACCTGAGGCTGAGCGGTGAGGGAGAGCGAAGTTCTAACGGAGGGCCTCCAGGAGACCTTTACGTTCAGATACATGTTGAGCCGCACGAGTTCTTTGAACGTGAAGAAGATGATGTGATTTGCCGTGTGCCTGTTTCTTTTGTGGATGCCGCATTGGGAACCAGAGTAGAGATCCCTACACTTGAAGGAACGGAAACAATGCATATCCCTGAAGGAACCCAGCCAGGCGATATCTTGAGATTAAAGGGCAAAGGCATTCCAAGTTTGGGAAGACAGGGACGGGGAGACCAGATAGTCATTGTGGATGTCAAAATACCCAAATACCTGAGCAGGGAGCAGCGAGAGCTGCTTCGGGAGTTTGCCAGGCTTGAAATGGAAGAACGAACAGAGAGGTCCAGCCTGTGGGGATTATTTTCAAAAAAGAAACATGAAAATTTTTCTAATGGGAGTTCCATGAATTAGGATTCGAGGAGGTCTGAAATGTCGGATGATTTTCATATTATTGTTCACAACAATGACGGCAACCTCCATTTGAAATTAATGGGCGATCTCGATGACAATTCGGCACGGGAGGTTCTGAGGACAGTGAGAGGCAGAAGCCATGCGGCTTCCCGGGTGTTCATTCATACGAGTGGCTTAAGCCGGATCTATCCTGAAGCTCATAAGGTATTTCAAGAAAATAGTGATTTCATGGAATTGCAATCCATTCCTGTGATATTCACGGGTGAAAAAGCTGATCAACTGGCTCCGAATGAAAAAATCTTATGTTGAATAACAAACAGGGCTTGTATGAATCACAAGAAGGTATGGCAGCAGTGTATTACGATGAGATATATAGAATGAAACGTGAGGATTCGGCTGACGAATTTGAAATTTACCGTGAATAGCAACCATGCCCATATACGAGTATATGCATCTGGAAGGAACCTGTACGAGAGGGAAAGTCTTTGAGGTGGAGCAATCTATCCACGATAATCCCTTGACCAAGTGTCCCAAATGTGCAAAACCGGTGCGGAAACTTATATCGAGAACGAATATCAGTATACCAAAAACAAACAGCGAGTTAAAAGACCTTGGCTTTACCAAACTGGTGAGAAGAGATGACGGCGTATATGAAAACGTTACCGCACGAGATGGAGAAAGCAAGGTGATGCATAGAGATAGACCCGAAACCTATCCTAATCTAAAAAGAACGATCAGTGATTAACTACCAAGATGGAGACCTATACCGAGCAAACCGGACAGACTGCCAAAATTGCAAGCGCTGGAAACGAAGTGCCTTTCCTTCCCGATGAAAAGGAGGCACTCTTAAAGGATCTTTATGTCCTGCCCGGCAGCGAAATCCTGGATCGAATTCTTCGCTTGGAGAAACCTCGAGAACTGATCAGGAAGCTGCCTTCTGAAGATTTCTTTTGGTTGGTAAAAAAGATCGGCGAGGATGACTGCTTTCCTCTTCTTGAACTGGCCTCCGTGGATCAATGGCAGTATCTTCTTGATCTGGAAATCTGGCAAAAAGACCGTCTCGACATATCTCACATTTCCCACTGGATGAATCTATTACAGCAGGCTGACTGCAAACGCCTCGTGAAGTGGCTGTTGAGCGAGGGCCGGTCCATTGCTTACTATTATTTTTTGAGGACCGTTGAGGTGGTGGCGCTGGAAACCAAGGACGAGGTTTGTGACATTCCGGACGGCTTCATGAGCCTTGGAGGCATCTTCTATATCAAGGTTATCGATCAAGCACACCGTGAGACCATTGGGAACATTATTTCGGCGATGGCTGTTGAAGACTTCGAGCAGTATCAGGATCTTTTTCTGGGGCTGGCGGGTCTTCTTCCTTCTGTACTTGAAGAAGAACTATACAGATTAAGAAACGTGCGCCTTGCGGAGCACGGATTCCTCCCCTTTGAGGAGGCTATTACCGTCTATTCCCCTTTAGGCCTTGATGTTCTCAAGACCGACGAGCGCAATACGTTAATTGATGTCATCCATGATGAAGAGGTCCGGGCCGTGGTACCCATATTCCCTCTTCTTCAAACAGGGATCGAAAACGTATTCATGGAGGTGGTTTCTGGGGCTGGAGATCCCGTTTTTCTTGACAGATTGAGATTGGAATTTGCGGGCCTTGTCAACCAGATCATAGCAGCGGAAGGGACCATTGTCCGCGATACTGAGGTGTTGGTTCAGGCCTGCAGAAAAGCGGCACGCATCGTTAATCTCGCGATCGAAGGGGCGTGTGGTTGTGATCTGCCATCGGCTGAAAATCTTCTAAGGCACCATCCCCTTACTACCTTGTTCCGGGTCGGATTCGGAATGGTACTGAAGTTGAAGTGGGAGGCGGAGCGCTGGTTGAAGGGTAGCTGGTTCTATCGTAAGGGATTGGAACTTGGATTCTGGGGCGAACAGTGGGGCTCGACACTCTCAGGTCTCCTGGAAAAGAAGCCCAGGCTTTACATTGGTCCCAAAGGGGAGGCAGAATATAAGAATTTTGAGCGGATCTCTGAGCTGGATGAATCACGGAAGATTCTCCATCACTTGATGGAGCTCGATAGCTTGCTAGAGCAATTGGTAGAACGCTATGCAATGGATCGGCGTATGCTTCGCTCTCAAGAAATGACGTTTCATCCCCTTCTCTTTAATCTGTGGGCCCGTCGTTTCTTGAAACTTGAGCCCTGTTTTTCTGGAATTTCCCTGAGTCAAGCAAAAGACCTATTTCACCAGATGAGAACTGGGAACGAGGGACATCCCTTTCAGATGCATGGCTTAAGAGAGGCCTTTATCAGGGATTTCATAATCTATGCTTCAAATTTTGATCCTGAAGCGACATCAATTCTTAGGGATACTTTATCCCTCATCTGGCAGGAATTTGTGAAAGAATATGAATGGGTATCCATCGATGATCTTGATGTAAGGTACTCAAAATTTGTGACTATCGATGCAGCTCACTGAATGTGAAATTCAATAGTCCAAATATTAACACTAGAATAAAGCAACGCCTTTGATAGCTTAACTTTTTTAAAAATTTGTTAAAATTCTATAAGGTGGGCCAGAATAAATAAGATCACAGGATCTGAAAAGGGTAATAGCCATGAGGAATTAAAGTTAATAATGGATGTAATTTATAATAAAGATTTTAGATTTTTACTTTACCCGAAATACTCATGAAGAAGTTGTGAGGCGATGTTTACGGGGGTATCGAAGGTTGGTACCTAATTTAAAACATGCCCTAAATCCGGTTCAATTACGAAAACGAAGAAATCGAGTTGTTTGAAAGGAGGTAATTGCTCAAATTGCTCAAAAAGGAGGCTGTTCAAGGAGCTTTCATCCTGAATCTCTGAAGAATAGCATGAAAGGTTTCCATATGAAGGGGGTTTTTCTCACTGTAAAATAAATGTGTTAAACATCTACAATCTGACGAGCCAAAATTAGAAGGCCCGCTTTTAAAAATTAAAGAAAGTGATCAAGCAATTTCGCATTCCTGCCTTTGGGAAGACCTGATAGGGATGGAAAGAAATCCATCAGTGAAGTGGGTGAGATAATCGATGTGCCAGAACGTTTTTTTCCTTTTTTGTCTATGTCTTTTAATCCTTGCCCTGAGGTTACTCATTGCAGATCCAACATAGATGTAATAGCCTTTTTGAAACATGATTTTTCCTAGTCTACCAACCTCTATATGTTTCTGTCTTTCTAATTGTAAGACCAAAAGATAACTCCCTCTGTCCTTTACCTCACGTTGTAAATAATCCCAGGGAATCTCTAAAGTCTTAACGTTTTGAGAGATGCTGAGATCAGATTTCCATTCTATTGCTATGGGAAGAATCATAAGGTCATTTTTTACTTGTAACATATGAAAGCTAAACTCATAGTCCGTATGAAAATCGGGCATGAACCATTGCACATAGGGATAATGGACTATAAATAACATTATAGATCTGATTCCATTTCTTGCCATTTCGGCAAGCTCAAGGAGATGCTTTTTTCCTCTTTCTGTTACAGCATCAGGAAACATGGCCACACCATTTTCAAAAAGCGTGCATGATTTTACCTCTACATAGATATCTTTCCCATCCTTCCTTAACAGAAAATCGAACCGGCTTTTTCCATGAGAAATTTCTTCTTTTACTACCTCTACTCCTTCAAGGAATGGGATTAATTTCATTTCAATAAGATATCTGGCAACCTGATTGGTAATATTGGTATGGATACAAATTGGGATACCCTTTTTTTGAACAGAAAGCACTGTATAGTTAGTTTTCCTATTTGAAGGATGAATGCTTTTTAAGGGAGTATCTGGGCAGATATAAAGGATTGCCCCGGGCAAAAGGAGTTCCCAGAGCCTTCCCGGATTTGGAAGATAGGCATTTATTATCCCCAACCCGTCAGCAATGCACCTCACAAGAAACCTATTTGGCCTTTCAAGAAAAACTGCTTTTACTACTTGATCAAAATTTATAGGAAAATTTTTCCTAAAATAAGGCTATGGGCTCCCTCCAAGGCCCTCTTGACACAGGATAGACTTTATCCTATATTGCCTTTTCTGAAAAGAAAGTTTTTGTGGCTAACATGCAAATCGATATTTTTAAAGACCCCATGCAGAGAAATAGAATTATGCGAATAAAATTTATTCAAAAGGAGCTCAATCAATGGCAATAGCTTTTGGGTTGCAGCGATTTTTTCACAATATTAGGCACCATCGAGAACGCTACCGCCAATTCATTGGTATCTCCTTTGTCATCCTGGTCAGTATTGTGGGTGAACCAAAGCAACTGTTGTTTTATGCTGGTGGAGTGCTGGTTTTCCTGGGTATTGCTGCACGACTATGGGCATCGGGACATATTAAAAAGAACAAGGCCCTTGCTACCGATGGGCCTTATGCTTTTGTCAGGCATCCTCTCTATGTGGGCAATATCACATTGGGATTTGGTTTTGCCCTTGCCTCAGGCTTATGGTGGAGCCTTCCCCTGTTGATACTTATGTTGCTTGCTTTTTATCCTCATGCCATCCATCGAGAAGATGAAAACCTTCATCGTATGTTTAAAAAGGACTGGGAGCAATGGCGTAAAGAAACGCCGGCACTTATTCCACGCCTTAGTCGTTATCGGGACGCACAAGGCGGAAGGTGGTCGTTTATGCAAAGCCTGCGACAAAACGGCGAGCCCCTTATTGCCCTTTTTCTACTGTTTTGGCTGTATTTCCTTTCCATTGGTCTGCATTAAATCCTCCAGTTGAACCGATGCTTAGAGATATGAATAATATTACTGAAAACGAGCTCCTTGAGTGGATCAAGAGGAGCATTCAAACCAGATCGAACATTTTTAGTCATGGTTACCAGGGCAATGTCTATCTATATGAAGGCAAAGGCCGGAGTTTAATTATTAAGGCTTCTGTTGGGTGGGGATTAGGCAGAATTATCCGCCGGGCGATGTTGCGCAATGAGTACAGGGTTTATTCCAGGATATCTGGAGTGACTGGCGTACCGCGCTGTTACGGCCTTCTCGATGGGCGTTACTTAGTGCTCGAATTCATTGATGCGATTCCGAGATATGGGGCTCGGATTACAGACCGTGATATGTTCTTTAAGACTCTCTTGAAATTGATAAAGGATCTGCACAAGGCAGGTGTGGCGCATACTGACCTGAAGAAAAAGGACAACCTTCTTGTCGTAGAAGGACATACTCCCTGTGTTATCGACTTTGGTGTAGCTGTTGTCAGGAAATCGGGCTTTGCACCGATAAATCACTATCTCTATAATCTTGCAAAGAAATTTGATTTCAATGCCTGGGTAAAGCTGAAATATGATGGTAGGTATGAAAAGATGATTGCAGAAGATAAAAAATACTTCAACAGAACAGTTATTGAAAAGGTGTCACGCTGGATCAAGGACACTTATCTGGATATCAAAAAAGCTCTTAAAGGCAAGAGATAAGAATGCCAATCATTGAAGCCTGGGGACAACTATTAAGCGCTACGGGAATTAGTGCCCGAACTGGATATCAAAGAGGTTCTTATATCTGCCATTTGCGGCAATAAGCTTCTTATGAGTGCCTGATTCGACAATTTTGCCCCCTTCCAGAACGTAGATCATATCAGCCCTTCTGATTGTATTCAGACGATGGGAAACAATAAAAACAGTCCTCTGTCCAAGAAGATTTTCTATGGCCTCCTGGATAAGAAGCTCACTTTCTGGATCAAGCGCTGAGGCAGGCTCATCAAGTATTATAATAGCTGGATCCTTAAGCATAGCCCTTGCTATGGCGATTCTCTGTCTCTGTCCACCAGAAAGGAGTGTTCCTCTATCGCCAACAATTGTTTTATATTGAGCTGGAAAGGCTGTGATAAAATCATGGGCCTGTGCTGTTTTGGCTGCATTTTCAATCTGTTCTTTATTATAATGGTCTCCATTATAATTGATATTATTGGCAATGGTGTCATGAAAAAGGAGACTCTCCTGACTTACTGTAGCAATTTGACCGCGTAAAGATTCCAGTGTTGCATCCCTAATATCCATTCCATCGATGGTTATAGATCCAGAGTGAACATCATAGAAACGGGGAATGAGATCCAGGAGAGTGCTTTTACCTGCCCCGGTTGAACCAACAAAGGCTACCATCTTCCCTGCATTAACGCTGAAAGAGATATCACTTAAGATTAATTTTCCTGGTTCGTAGCAAAAATCAACATGAGAGAACTCTATTGTATCCTTTAGTCTCGGCATCACCCTTGCATCTGGTTTATCCTGTATACTTGGCACAGCATGCATTATATCAAAGACCCTTCTGGTTGCACCCTGAAGTGTCCTCAAGTTGATATTTATCCCGGCCAGTTTTTTAATAGGAGCGTATGTTGCTGAGAAGGCATAAAGCATTGAAATAAGTTCCCCTAAGGTATGATTGAAGTAAATTTTTCCTATTAGCAAGATACCTGGTACAATCAAGAATACACTTGAATCCATCATGGGTCCGATGCCAAGCTGCCACCTATTCCAGTGCATAACTCTTTTATACAGATTATCAGCAAGCTTTCTAAACATAGCGGATTCATATTTGCCCATGCAGAATCCCTTTATGACTTTGAGTAGCAAGAGAATTTCCTGATAGCTTGATGTTACCTCTGCCGTTGCATCCTGCACCCTGGTAGAGTGTTTTTTGACCTTACGGCCAAAAACCCTGACCAGACCAACAATTAAAGGGCCAGAAATAATAACCAATAGTGTAAGTTTATAATTCATCAAAATGAGATAGGCGATAAA
>JAFDHR010000029.1 GCA_019308645.1 Deltaproteobacteria bacterium | reverse complement strand
CTCGATCATCGGCTGGTGGCATGAGGAAAAATGATAAAAATCGAGAGGGTTTTTCCCAAAGATTTTTTCTTGACAATTTATAAGCTGGATATTATAGACACCTCAATCAATTTACACACTCTAGTTAGCTAAGAATTCTCGAACACAATTTTAGGTGAGGGTAATGGAAAAGATAAACGTAACTATTGATGGTACCAGGATTATAGTTGAGAAAGGAACTACGGTTTTAGAAGCAGCGCGGAGTGCTGGCATTTATATCCCAGCATTGTGTTCTCACCCTAATTTGCCATCATCAAGGGAGGTAAAACCCTTTGAAGTTGTCTATAGGGGAAAAGAGGAACTAAAAAATGATAACTCATTAACTGAATTTGAGGGTTGTCAGCTATGTCTGGTTAAAATAGAGGAAGTAGATGACCTTCCTACTGCCTGCACCACCGAGGTTACTGAGGGCATGGTTGTTCAGACCAATACACCGGAAATTAAGCAAAAACGCACGGAGAACCTAAAGACTATTTTAAGTGAACACCCAAATGTGTGTCTTGCCTGTGATCGCAAGGAAGACTGCGATCCATTTAGGGGTGGTATACGCAAGGCTTCAGTAATAACAGGTTGTGAGTTCTGCCCCAACAATGGGCGGTGCGAGTTACAGGAAGTTGCCGCATATATAGGAGTAGATGAGTCAACACCTACCTATGAATATAAGGGTTTGCCTGTAGTCAAGAGCGACCCATTCTTTGAAAGAAACTACAATCTCTGTATTGCTTGCACCAGGTGTGTAAGGGCGTGTCAGGAAGTAAGGGGTAACAGTGCTATCGGCCTTGTTTTTCAAAACGACAAAGTGGTGGTTGGAAGCACGTCACCCACTCTGGAAGAATCCGGGTGCCAATTTTGTGGGGCATGTGTTGATGTTTGCCCAACAGGGGCATTAACTGAGTGGATTAATAAATGGGAAGGTGTTGCAGAGACACAAGTATTATCTACCTGTCCCTATTGCGGTGTGGGTTGCCAGTTAGAGCTTGCCCTTAAGAAAGATAGGATTATTGGAGTTAGCCCTAAAGGGGATGGCACAGTAAACCAAGGACAGGCATGTGTGAAAGGTAAGTTCGGGATAGTCGAATATGTTCACCACCCGGATAGGCTAAAGGTTCCTCTTATCCGGAAAAACGGGAACTATGAGGAGGCAACCTGGGACGAGGCACTGGATCTGATTGCCGAGAGGATGGGCAGTTACAATGCTGATGAGGTAGCTGTAATTTCTTCGGCAAAGTGTACAAATGAGGAGAACTATGTTGCCCAAAAATTTACACGGGCTGTCCTTGGAACAAATAATGTTGACCACTGTGCAAGGCTGTGTCATGCATCTACAGTAGCTGGTCTGGCCCAGAGCTTTGGTGCTGGTGCAATGACAAATAGCATAGATGAAATCAGGCACGCCAAATGCATCCTGGCAATAGGCACCAATACGACAGATGCACACCCTGTAATTGGTATGGATGTGAAGAATGCGTCCAAAAATGGGATGAAGCTTATTGTAGCAAACCCAAGGGAGATAGAGCTGGTGCAGTATGCTTATCTATGGCTTCAGCAGAATCCTGGCAGCGATGTTGCGCTTCTTATGGGAATGATGAGAGTCATTGTTGATGAAAATCTCTATGACAAGGACTTTATTGAAACCAGATGCGAGAACTTCGATGCATTCAGGGATTCCCTCAAGGAATTTGACCTGGAAAAAGTGGAAGAGATTACCGGTGTACCAAAAGACAAGATAATAGAGGCAGCAAGGATATATGCAACTGATAAACCCTCCACAATTCTCTATGCAATGGGAATTACTCAGCACACTCATGGTACCGATAATGTAATTGCTACAGCAAATCTGGCTATGCTTACCGGAAATATTGGGAAACCTTCTACGGGAGTAAATCCTTTAAGAGGTCAGAATAATGTTCAAGGTGCATGTGACATGGGGGCTCTACCCAATGTATTTACCGGTTATCAGGCAGTAGTGAATGAAGATATAAGAAAAAAATTTGAGGATGCCTGGGGCACTTACTTACCCCGTGAAACAGGGCTTACTCTGCTTGAGATGCTCGATGCAGCCCACAAAAAGGAGATAAAGGCCCTATATCTTATTGGTGAAAACCCGATATTGAGCGATCCTGATGCAAATCATGCCAAGGAGTCTTTGGAAACACTTGATTTTTTTGTAGTCCAGGATATCTTCATGTCTGAGACTGCCCAGTTGGCTGATGTGGTTCTGCCAAGTACATCGTTTGCTGAGAAGGATGGAACATTTACAAATACTGACAGGAGGGTACAGAGGGTTAGAAAGGCTATTGAGCCTATTGGTAGCTCAAAGCCTGACTGGTGGATTACATGCCAGATTGCTCAAAAGATGGGAGGTAAAGGTTTTGATTTTGAGGGCCCATCTCAGATCATAGAAGAAATTTCCACACTAACCCCAAGCTATGGAGGCATTAGCTTTGATAGATTGGAGAATGGTGGCATCCAATGGCCGTGCCCAGATAAGGATCATCCAGGCACACCTATACTGCATACTGAAAAATTTACCAGGGGAAAAGGCAAATTTATACCTTTAGAGTACAGACCAGCAGCAGAACTTCCTGATGATGAATACCCTCTGCTTCTTACTACCGAAAGGAGCGGGTACCATTTTCACACTGGCACAATGACAAGAAAGGTAAGAGGACTGAATGTATTGGATGGCGAGGGTATGGTGGAGATAAATCCAGAGGATGCCTCGGCCTTGGGTATTATAGATGGTGAGATGGTGAAGGTTATATCCAGGAGGGGAGAGGTTATTGCCAGGGCAAAAGTGACAGAGGTCACACCAGTAAAGGTTGTGACCATGAACTTTCATTTTGCTGAAAGCCCCACCAATCAATTAACTAATCCGGCCCTTGACCCTGTGGCCAAGATACCTGAGTTTAAGGTTTGTGCAGTTAGGTTAGAAAAGATTCAGAAATAGTCTTGTTTGGAGGTGCAAATTGCATAAGATATTAGTAAAGGAAGAGTTAGTACCAAATATGCATTTGGTCAAATTTTCGGCACCGGCTATAGCTAAGAAGGCTCAGCCAGGTCAGTTTATTATTATTACTATTGATGAAAAAGGAGAAAGGATTCCACTAACAATCGCTGATTGGGACCAGAATGAGGGCTCTATCACCATCGTATTCATGGAGGTGGGAACTACAACCCAGCGCTTTGCCTTATTCAATGCCGGAGATTCCATTGACAGCCTTGTAGGGCCATTGGGCATCCCGGCACATATTGAAAAAGTTGGCACCGTGGTCTGTGTTGGTGGTTGTTATGGTATAGCAGCTATGATGCCAATTGCCCGGGCCATGAAGGAAGCAGGGAACAAGGTTATCTCAGTCATAGAGGCAAGGAGCAAGTATCTCCTTTTTTGGGAAGATGAATTGAAAAGAGTGAGTGATCAGTTGATAGTGACTACTGGTGATGGTTCATATGCCCCTCAAGGATGGATCCCTGACCAGCTTAAGCAGATATTTGAGGGGGGAGAGAAGGCCGATCTTATTTTTGCCATTGGTTGTACTTATATGATGAAGCTTGCCTCTGAGACATCAAAACCTTTTGGCATCAAGACAATTGTTCATCTTAACTCGATAATGGTAGATGGCACAGGCATGTGTGGTTGCTGTAGGGTGTCAGTTGGTGGAGAAACCAAGTTCGCCTGTGTTGATGGCCCTGAATTTGACGGTCATCAAGTAGATTGGGATGTACTCCTATCTCGGCAAAGGAGTTATCACGATGAAGAGATCCTCTCGTTGCAAGAGTGGGAGAGTCGAAACTGGCGTGGAACCAGATAAGTAAACAGTGTCTAAAGTTAAAAAGTGTCTAAAGTGCCTAAAGTTGAGCAAAAAGGAAGCAAGGACAAGCATAACTTTAGCTCACTTATACCCCTGGCCCAGACCCGCCTGCCAGACGGCGGGCAGGCCTGGCATTAGGCACTTTTTTTAAGGATGGAGGAATATCGTAATGGAGGAGAAAGAAAAAAAGGAAAAAAAGGAAAAAATTCCCCGGCAACCAATGCCTGAGCAGAAGCCCAAAGTCAGAGCGAGAAACTTTGACGAGGTTCCCTTTGGCTATTCCCCGGAGACAGCTATGTTGGAGGCGAGCAGATGCATTCAGTGTAAGAATCCTGGGTGCATGACCGGTTGTCCAGTAGAGATAGATATCCCTGCATTTATAGCTAAGATCAAGGAAGGTGACTTTGCAGGCGCAATAGCAAAGATTAAGGAGAAAAATGCACTCCCTGCGGTCTGTGGCAGGGTATGTCCCCAAGAGGTACAATGTGAAAATGTCTGCATCCTTGGCAAGAAGGGAGAGCCTGTAGCCATTGGGAGGTTAGAGAGATTTGCTGCCGACTGGGAGAGGGCTCAAGGCGAGGTTTCAATCCCTGAAAAGGAGCCTTCTACAGGAAAAAAGGTTGCAGTGGTCGGCTCAGGGCCATCAGGCCTGACCGTGGCTGGAGATCTTATTCTCAAGGGCCATGATGTTACCGTATTTGAGGCCTTTTTAATTCCCGGAGGGGTATTAGTATACGGAATCCCGGAATTTAGATTGCCAAAGGCAATTGTAGCTGCTGAGGTGGACTACATGAGAAAGCTGGGTGTTAAATTCCAGGGCGATACGGTTGTTGGTGCCACTGTTTCAGTTGATGAACTTTTTGAAGAAGGGTATGATGCAGTCTATATAGGTGTAGGAGCTGGACTTCCTGTATTTTTAGGAATACCGGGTGAAAATCTGATTGGTATTTATTCTGCTAATGAATATCTGACCAGAAGTAACCTGATGAAGGCCTATCTGTTCCCCGAATATGACACACCAATAATAAGGGGTAATGATGTGGTTGTCTTCGGAGCAGGGAATGTGTCAATGGACTCTGCCCGGACAGCACTACGCCTTGGCGCAGATAGGGTAAGGATTATTTATCGCAGGTCTCGAGAGGAGATGCCAGCCAGGATCGAAGAGACCCATCACGCTGAACAAGAGGGAGTAGAATTTGTTCTCCTTGCAGCCCCCCTGAATTTTATAGGAGATGATGACGGACGTTTGAAAGGATTAAGATGTCAAAGGATGGAGTTGGGTGAGCCTGATGCATCAGGTAGACGTCGGCCAGTTCCGATTGAGGGTAGCGAGTTTGAGACAGAGTGTGATACAGCAGTTGTTTCCATAGGTGCTGGTGCGAATCCTTTATTAACCAAAGCAACTCCTGATATCAAATTAAACAAATGGGGTAATATAATTGGCGAACCTGAAACTGGCAAGACAACCAAAAAAGGTGTTTGGGCCGGTGGTGATATTGTTACAGGACAGGCAACGGTTATCTTAGCCATGGGCGCTGGCAGAATGGCAGCCAATTCCATTCATGACTATCTAACGCTTGGTTGGTAAAAAAAGGTAGGTTTATTGTGTTTGTCGAGTTCATTGAGTTTGTTAAGTTTGTATGATTCATAGAGTTCAACACAACAAACCCAAGAAACTCAAGCAACTCAAGCAACTTTTTATTTTTAATTAGGGCGATCTTTCTTCATAAAGACTGGCGCCTCAAGATCTATCTCTCTTCTCGACTGGATGATAATAATTGCAGTAATAACCAAAAATCCTCCGACTATCTGCCATTGAGTTAACACTTCTCCTAACATAATAAAAGAAAGAATCCCTGCTGAAATCGGTTCTAACGTGGCGACAATAGTGGCCCGTGTAGCTCTCAGGTGTTCTATCCCCATAAAATAAAAACCAAAGGGGATTGCCGTTCCAAATGATATAATATAGACAACGGTGATAAAAGTGCGAAATTCTGTTTTCCATAAAAGGAGATTTTTTGGTGGTAGAATACTATTAAAAAGTATGGTGGCAAAGGCAAAGGCATAAAAGAGAACTGTCCAGGGGTTGTACTTCCGCATCAATCTTTCTCCAAGCAGACTATAAAATGAGAAAAATCCGGCCGAAAGCAGACCGGCAATGACTCCCTGTCTGTCTAAAGAGAAAAATGACACACTGTAAGCCTCCACCACAAAAAAACAACCAATAAAGGTCAAAAAGATTGAAAGCACTTTCCAGCGATCCATTCTCTCCTTAAAAAAGAGGCAACTATAGATGGCCACGAAAAATGGAGCCAGATACTGTAGCAAGATAGCCATCGCAACCTTGATTTTAGAGATGGCAAAAAGATAGGTCACCTGCACCCCGCCCATACCCAATACGCCCAGTATGGCAAGATTCCATAAATCCTTGCTATTAATTTTTAGTGAATTTCTCTCAAAGAAAAAGAGGTATCCAAATATAACAAGTGCGGAAAAGCTTACCCTATACTGGACTAGAATATAGGGGCTCATACCTGCGTTGAATAGGTATTTCGAAGCAGTTCCGCCAGATGCCCATAAAAAAGCCGCACACATGATGAAAAGATACGGTTTTATCTGGCTTAGTTCCCCTTTTTTATTAGGAATCAGCATCTGCTTATTACATTAAATTAGGAGAGGAAAAGGTATGAGAAGTCTTCCCAATCTTAAACCATCAGCATAGCTGACGGCTTAAGGCATAAATTAGCAGTATTTCAATGGCTATGAAGACTCTTAATTCGGTAATCGGGGCCAGTATTGGCCCCGATTTAATTTAGGCATGGCCCTTTGTTAATAAGGTATCAGCTTTCCGCCTTTATAAACCATTCTCTGGTAATAGTCGGTTACCTGCATTCCATCTTTATCAAAGCTCTTATCTCCAGTAACTCCACCGTATACCTTGCTCACGATGTGCAGGGCCTTAGCAATCTTATCGGTATCAGTACTTCCTGCCATACTAAGGGCCAAAGCAGCAACCCAGGTGGCATCATAGGCATAGGCACCGAATGCAGTTTGCTTAGCCGCTTTGCCATATCTTTTCTGGTACGCTGCCTGGTATTCCTCTAAACGAGCCCCGCCCGCCTTGCCAATTTTAAGACCTAATATCCCTTCCGCGGTTTCAGGAATGACCTCGTTGCTCCACATTGTCGGGTAATCTGCATACCAGCCCTTAGAGGGCTTTAACCCCATCTCATAGGCCTGTTTTAGGATGAGTTTGCTCTCTGTTCCATAGGAGGTAAAGAACACGGCCTCTGGTTTTTTCGCAAACAGGCGCTCGATCTCAGCCCGGTAATCGATCTTCTTTTCATCGTACCTCACTGTCTCTACCCATTGTTTACCGGCCTTTTCTACGGTTTTCTTGGTCCAGATCTCGATGCCTATACCAAAGGGATTGTTCACAGTGATAGAGGCAAATGTTCGGGCTCCACTCTCAAGGGCAAATTCACCCAATATGGTACCCATCACCTCATCGAGACCTATGATGTTAAAAAAGTAAGGCCCGATCTCACGAAGCTTAGGGCTGGTAGATGCCTCAGCGATCTGGATCACCTTTTTGGAATTGGTCCATTGTCCTGTAGGCAAACTTATCCCGCTTGAATATGCTCCTATGATCAGGGGTACCTTATTAATTTCTACGAGTTTGTGCACGGCATCCATTCCACCCTTGGCGCTGGATTCGGTATCCTCCCAGATGATCTTTAATGGTCGACCATTAATTCCCCCAGCGGCGTTGATCTCCTCTAAGGCCATCTGTTCCCCCCTCTTCATGTCGAGTCCTTGTACAGCATTTGTTCCGGTTAAAGGGCTGATAGAGCCAATAATTACTGGAGCAGCAGCCTCAGATGAAAAAGACATTCCAGCAATTAATAGTGCTGCCAAGAAAAATACTCCCGCTATAGACAAAACTAATCTTTTCATTGTTTACCCCCTTTTACATTACATTGTTATTATTAATGTTTATGACTTCTTACCCCACGTAAAATTCTCTTTTCCTCACCTCCTTCCAGCTTAATTTAACGTTTCTACAACTAATTGAAATTAGGCGACTCTTAGTGCCAGTCGATTTATACCGCCCACATGGAGTGTTGGAGTACTGGAGTAGTGGGTAGGAAGCGGAAAAGACTATTTTCTTATTCCTCTCCGTCACTTTGTGAACTTGTCCGAATCAAACTGAAGGAGTACAAGTTTACCCATCAATCCAATACTCCATCATTCCAATACTCCAATTGGGGCGAAGCCCCTAAATCTTTACCCTCCTAAATAAGCTTCTCGAATTTTCTCATTCGATAGTATCTTTTCCGCTCTATCCTCGAACTCATTCTGCCCCATCACCAGAACATAACCCCTATCAGAGATACTCAATGATTGATACGCATCCTGTTCTATCATAATAATAGCACTATCTATTTTATTATGTATATCAGCAATAGTTGAGAATAACTCCTCTGACACCTTTGGAGAGAGTCCTGCTGAAGGCTCATCTAACATAAGTAATTCCGGGTCTGTCATTAAGGCCCTGGCCATGCCGAGCATTTGCCTCTGGCCACCACTTAGAGTACCGGCCTTTTGTCTTAACCTTTCGGATAGAATAGGAAAGAGGTGAAAGGCCTTATCCATTCTCTCTTTGATCAATCTTTTGTCAAGGGTAAATCCACCCATCTCTAAGTTTTCCATAACGCTCAGTGAGGGAAATACATTCCCAAGTTGAGGAACATAGGCAAAACCGTTATTGATCTTCTCATGGGGCTTAAGATCAGTAATGTTATTCCCCTTCCAGAAAATATCTCCACTAAAAATAGCTATATAGCCCATAATTGCCTTGAGCAATGTAGATTTTCCGGCCCCGTTTGGGCCGATAATAGTCACTATCTCATTTTCTTTTATATTGATAGAGACTCCGTGTAAGATCTCTGATTTTCCATACCCTGCCATTATATTGGAGACCTCAAGAATATTCATGTAAAAATCCTCGTTTCGAACTTCCAGAAAGGTATGCCTCCAAAACCTTCTCGTTCTTTTGGATCTCTTCCGGCGTTCCTTCTGCAATCTTTTTACCAAAATCCAATACAATGACCCTATCGCAAATCTCGCTGATAACCTTCATATTATGTTCTACCAATAAGATGGTTTCGCCCTTTTCATCCCTTAGATTTCTTATGGCAATGATAAGGTCTTTAATGAGGGTGGGGTTAACACCGGCTGTCGGCTCGTCCAGCAAGAGAAGTGTGGGCTCTGACATCAATATCCTCCCCAGGGACAGGAGTTTTCTTTGGCCACCAGAAAGATTCCCCGCATATTCGTTTCTTAAGTTATAAAGCTGGATAAGTTCAAGTATCTCATTGGCCTTCTTAAGATATTTCTCATCCTCTCCCTTTATTTTCAAGGGATGCAGAAAAACATTGAATATCCCTTCTCCGGTCTGTCTCTTGGGAGCCAGAAGAAGGTTCTCCAATACTGTCATCTTTTCAGGCACTTCGCTGATCTGGAAGGTCCTACCAACTCCCAGCATAGCTATCCTATATGGTTCAGTACCCTCAATGCTTTTCCCCTCAAAATAGATCTCGCCTCTATCTTTTGTATAAAAACCAGATATCACATTAAAGAGGGTACTTTTGCCCGATCCATTTGGACCAATAAGCCCTGTAATAGTGTTGGATTCTACATTAAAGCTTACGCCATTAAGGGCTAGGATACCCCCAAAGCTTTTATATATATTTTCTACCTTAAGCATGATAACAATTTAAAATATAAAATGATCAATTAACAAATGCTTTCCCCTACATTGCTAATTGATAATTTTAAATTTTAAATTAATAAATCGTCTTTTTCTCCTTAATCAATCCTTCCTTCATGAAAAGCATAGCTACTACAATAAGTAACCCTATTGCCACCATTCTGAGGCTGGCTAAGGTGACCTCTTCGATAGGAAGGTAATCTTTAAGGAACCGGGTTGAATTGTAGAATAGCAATATTATAACTGCCCCTAAAATTGCCCCTTTATTATTGGCCTTTCCGCCTACAATAACCATGGCCCAAATAATAAATGTCTCCAAAGGTAAGAATTGATTCGGGCTTATAAAACCATGGTAATGAGCCCATAGGCAACCGGCCATTCCGCCAAAACTACCTCCTATAGCCATCACCTTCATGCGAAATCTTTTTACATTCTTGCCCAATACCTGCGGAAGATTATCCTCCGTTCTTATGCTCTTTATGACCCTTCCGAAGGGCGCTCGGGTAATGGCATTGATAACGATATAGGTCGCAAACAGGCAAACCAAAACAATGGCTAAATAAAAGAAGGGGTATGTAGAGGCTGAAAAGAGTGATCGAAGGGGTTGCGGAATACCTCCAATGCCAAAAGAACCCCCCTGGTAAGGTCCTCCACCCACAACCCAATCTTCATTCAAAAAAAAGATTCGAACGACCTCTGCAGCCGCAAGTGTGGCAATAGCCAAGTAATCTTCTCTGAGGTTAGCTGTAGGTATGGATATGATATACCCGAAAACACCAGCAACAACCATTGCCCCCAAAAGACCGAAAATAAATGGCAGCTTAAATACTAATACAACTATGGTCGATATGTATGCCCCCAGACAAAAAAAGGCGACCTGTCCAAAATTAGCCAATCCAGTAAAGCCATACTGCAGATTTAGGCTCAGGCTCAAGATGCCATAGATTCCCATCATGATGGCTAAATAAACTAAAAAGTTGACAAAACCCATCAGCCCTCCTTCTTCTTTCCCAAAATCCCGCTAGGTCTTATGAGCAAAACCAAAATAAGTATGATAAAGCTGATAGCCGGCTTGTAACCGGTGGGAATAAATAAATCCTTAGAGAAATTTAGAATTCCCCCTAAGTTTACTATCTTCCCAAAATTGATATACAGGCCAAAGTTTTCAGCAAAACCAAGTACCAGAGCCCCCAGCATCGCTCCATAGGGATTGCCTATACCCCCCATTATAGTCGCGCAAAACACTGGAACAATGATAGCAAAACCCATGTAAGGAAGGATGTAGGTTTCAATGCCTATCAAGATACCACCTAAAGAGGCAAAGGTAACGGCTATAAACCAAACCCAAGTGATGATTTTCTCAGTGGCAATTCCGCTTGCCTCAGCTAATTCAGGATTGTCAGAGGAGGCACGCATGGCCTTCCCTAATTTGGTATAATGAAGCAATAAATGAAGGGCAAACATGGCGGCCAATCCAACAAGGATAATCCAGATCTGGAGGGGGGTAGTTCGAAAGTATTCAGTAATGATCGGTTTTTGCAAGGCTACTGAATAATTTTGGGCATCAGCTCCCCAAATAGCCCTTATCGTGTTCCTTAAAGCAATAGCTAAACCCAGCGAAGTCACCATGATAATGATACCGCTCGCGTTTCTCATCTTCTTAAATATTGCTCTATCAATTATAATCGAAAAGGCTCCGGTTGCAACGGAGGCCATAATCGCAGCTGGTATAATAGGTAATCCTAAGGCGACATTCAAGAAAAGGGCCAAATAAACCCCAACAACGGCAAATTCTGTATGGGCAAAATTCGCAAATTTTAATATGTCATAAACCATGGTCAGCCCCAGGCTTAAAAGGGTAAGCTCCGAAGCTCTGACAATACTATTGATAACAATCTGAATAAAAGTCATAAAGGTTTTCTCTATTTAATAACTTTTAAAGTATGTTCACCATTTTGTAGGAAGCTCAAAGAATTATGGTTTTAAGTCGTCTACATACTTTTTGACTTCAGCGATTTGTTCAATTCTTTCCTCAGCCATTCGATCAGCTGCTAAATACGTCGGGATTTTATCTCGGTCGGCAATTTCGAAAACCCTCATCATATTGTCATAGACACGAATCACCTTTTCCTTACCTCGTTCATGGCTCACATTTCCGACCTCAAGCCTGTCAGTGTCGTAGATGGTTCCTCCGGCATTGGTAATATAATCAGGTGCATAAATCAATTCCTTTTTCTCCAACAGATCGCCGTGGCGTTCCTCCTTAAGTTGATTGTTCGCGCTGCCGCAAATAATTGTGCATCTCAATCGATCCAGAGTGCCATCGTTGATGATGGCGCCCAAGGCACACGGGCAAAATACATCGCATTTCACGTCGTAAATAGACTCGGGATCCACATTACCCACACCATACTTCTCAACCATTACATCGACTTTATGTGGGTCGATATCGGCCACAATCATTTTTGCTCCAAGCTCGTGAAGCTGCGCTACTATGTTGTGCCCCACAGCCCCCAGACCTTGGACGGCTATTCTTTTACCAACCAAGCTATCAGAGCTGTATACGCGATTACAACAGGCCTGCATGGAGCGAATCGTACCTAAAGCCGTCATGGGAGCAATGTCGCCAGCACCCCCCAAGTAGGTGGGAAGGGTAACCACGTGTTCGGTCTCCATGCGAATGTACTCCATGTCTCGCAAGGTGGTACCCACATCCTCACCTGTAATGTATTTGCCCCCCAGTCGATTAATGAACTTCCCCAATGCACGAAACACGGGTTCACGGTCCTTGCGTTTTGGGTCACCGATGATCACCGCCTTGCCGCCTCCCAGGTTGACCCCTGCGGCAGCGTATTTATAGGTCATTCCCCTGCCTAATCTCAGGGCATCTTCTATGGCATCCATCTCGCTTTCATACTGCCACATTCGGCAGCCACCAGTGGCAGGCCCGAGGGTGGTATCGTGGATAGCAATAATGGCCTTGAAATCAAGAGCCTTGTCCTGACAAAGCAATAGGTTCTCGTAATCGTATTTTCCCATGTAAGTGAAAATTGCCTCCATAACTATCTCCCTCCTTTTAAACTAATTTAAGCCGTCTGTCTTTTCCAGGCCCTCTTCGGCATACATCCGTTTTACTTCAGCCCTTCCACCGATTATTGCATCCACAACAAGCGCATTATTGGGCGGACAGCCCTTCACGTGCCGTTCAGTCTGGCTCTCCTTGGGCGTACACTTGCCTATAGTCACGATGTTTTCCCGCGGAACACCTTCAGGCAGGGGAGCCCCACCGGTTACCACTGTAACACCTGGCAGGTACATCAACTGGTCTGCGTTTCGCATATCGATGAGAGCACTCATGACTGTATTGCGACAGCCTGTACAGGTAGCTTCTCCCTGTATCAGTTGAAAATCTTCCACACCCTCTACAGGATTATCCTCAATGGAACGAAGAAAACGACGCTTTACACTGTCCAGGGGTTCTCCTGTGACCTCTATCTGATCTTGATCCATCACTCCTAATCCTCGGGCCGCCGCATTTACGGTCAATAATGTCTCACTGGGCTTATAACCAATGAGTTGGGCACAGGTGGAATCCACAGCTACAAGGTCTTTGCCCGCCACAATGAGATTCATCTCCACAGGTCTGCCAAAGACTGGACCCACTCCCTCTTGGCAGATAATGGCATCTACCACGGCCAGCTGTGGTTTCACAGCAGACATCAGATCAATAACCGCCTCAAAGAGCCCCTCTTGGTGGTTGGCCTTCTTTCCGTTGTCTGTCAAAAGCCCCTTGAGGTTCTTGATGGCACAGGTCATCTCCGTTTGATCGTGGGTTTTAAGCTTGGGCACACTGATGATCACATCTGCCTGCTGTACCAGTTCCCAAAATGGCAAGGTCTTAAACACCTTGCCATTGGGGACGGGAATATCCACATGGGGTGTCTTCTTTAGATTGACCACCTCATAACCCATTTCTCGAAGGTCTCTGTATCCCGAGGCCTGGATAACCTTCTCTGTATCAACTCCCACGGCAGAGGATTCCGCTATCACCGGACGGGCTTCCAGCCCTTTTACGATATCGGCAAGGGAACGCGGGATCTCCGGGATGGTAATACAACCAGCCTCCCTCTCGACTGGTGGCGCCACCCAGCTCGGGTTAATGAGAACCAAATGCCCAGGCTTAATAATATCCCGGATATCCCCAATCAGGTCGAGTGCCTTTTGTACAGCCTCTTGAATTTCGGGATATTCAGGCTTCGGACCTGTTTTCACAATAGATACCTTGACCTTGCTCATTTTATAATCTCCTCATATAACAAACAATACCAAGAAATTTTACGCCTGGATTCATCTGTACATGCAAATGTACGATGCTGTCTCGCTGATCTTTAAATCAAAAGTGGCGTTGGCCGGGATCACAACAGTATCACCAATCTTGACCGTCTTCCAATCTGAACCTGGAGGACGGATCTCGAAACCGCCTAAAGTCACGGTGATGTGCTCTTCTTTTTCTGTATCAATGGCGTATTCTCCAGGTAAAATAACGCCGGTGGTGTATGGGATACCTTTAAGCTCAAATCCTAAGCTCCTTATCCTGCCATCGAAGTACTCGTTCACATTGATCATGGTCTTTCCTCCCTTCTATCAATGTAGCTCAGAGCGTTGTGGCTACTATCTCACGAGATCTAATCCTATTTGCAATGCTACTATGTTCGTATCAAATCCCTTGGGAAGCTCCACCTTTAACACTTCCTCCATTGTTTGTTGATCCAATGGCAGGGAATTTGAGCCAAGCAGGGCACCCAGGAGAATGACATTGGTATAAATAGTGTTTCCTAACTTCATTGCCTCCTCAGTGGCATTCACTATCCACGATTGAGCCGAGAGCCTCCGTATTGTTTCAACCACCTTGTCAAGATCGGGGTAATCCACCTCTCCGCTGATTACCCCTATGGGATACACCGGCCTCGTATTCACAACGGTGATGACCTCCGGGTTACCAAATCGAGTCAGGTTCCTCAAAAGCTCTATTGGCTCTATCCCCACAATAACATCGGCATCTCCTTCGTGGAGCAGGGGGCTTCTGTTGACACTTTCCCTTGATATTTTTATATGGCTTGCCACTGCCCCGAGTCGTTGCGAGGCCCCGTAGTTATCAAAGACCGTGACGGCGTACCCGGCGTGTATCAGTGCACTCCCGATAAGAAACGACATCAGCACATTTCCCTGGCCCCCCACGCCAGCGATGATCACATTTAACGGGTCCTTTTTCAGCTCTTTCACGCTCATAGCGCCTCCCTCAAGATTGCTCCTTGAGGACACACCGCTGCACACAGCCCACAGCCTGTGCAAACCGCCTCATCTATCACTGCCTTACTTGCATCCTTATCCCATACCAGGCCAGGGCAGCTGAATACCCGGGTGCAGAGTCTATCACACCCGCACTCCTCGCCGATACATCTTGTAGGGTCTACATACATCTTGTAGGGTTTCTCTTTGTCCCTCCGTCCCCTCACCAGCTCGCACTCACGACGAAGGATTACCACCTTTGCGTGCTCCTCATCCTTCATCATCGTTAGCAGGGTGGC
>JAFDHR010000457.1 GCA_019308645.1 Deltaproteobacteria bacterium | reverse complement strand
GGTAGATTTTAAGATTATGAATACTGCTCCTCTCACCTATCAGATTATTGATCATACAGCAGACCTGGGAATAATTGTACAAGGCACAGATGAAAAAAATCTTTTTATCAGGGCTGCCCAGGCCATGACTGATCTTATGGTTACGGGAGATATGAGCAAGAAAACAGTTATTAAGGATGTTTCCATTCAGGGAGAAGATTTTCCGGATCTTATGGTAATATGGCTCGGAGAGATCTTATATCTCTTTGAGGTTCTATTATAGGCAGGACTTTCTATAAATCATAGGACCAGTAAAGATGGATGCCTTGTTCCCTGACATATTCTTCGATGTTTGGGAGAACATTATGCACAACAATTACCTGTAATGGGGGACAACTTGTAAACTTACCGGAGAGCGGGCACTGTTTCATTATGATCTTTTTGCAATTAGCAAGGTTCTTCCGACTGTTCCGAGGATACGTTTGTCCTGCATTTTCTGCACCTGGTTTCCGCTCAGGCGTTCAGATGATAAAGGACACTCTATTCGATGGGTTACTTTCCATCCTGCCTTAGATAAAAGTCTATGGTAATCGAATATGGTTATGGAATTATCCGGGGTCTCTTTTAAAGCGGACGTGGATTCAAAATCCCGCCAATCAGCATTCAGGAAAGCCATCCTGGTGGTTGGTTTTGCGTTTTGATGGGCCACCAGGAAGAAGCCTTCAAGAAACCTCTCATACTCCTCCTTTGTATAGGATGATATGGAGGGGGTTTCCGCAGCTGCTTTTTTCTCATATTCCTTCTCTTTCTTGGTGTAATAGGGCGGGTCAAAAAATATCAGATCCGGCTTTTTTGCAGTGGGCCAATGTCCATATTGAGGGTCCCAATAATGATATATAATTTCCAGTCTGTCCTCCCTGGCGGCAAGATCAAAGGATTGACATTTTCGCTCAAAGAGAAGGCATACATCAGAGACAACGCCGCCGCCGGCCATAGGATCAAGAACAAGATCGCCGGGTTTTGTGAAATAAAACAGTGTGTGAGCAACGAGTTGCGCCGGTATTCGCCCAGGCCAGTCGTCTCCGAATCGTTCATCGCATTCGTTGAAATTCCATTGATCCCATGTGCGCAGCCCCCAGCCAAGCTCTTTGAATTTTTCCTGATCCGGCTTTCCTTCCATTCGTAATGCCCAGGCCAGCGGAAGGTCCATGTGATAATGCCTGGCTATGTAATCCATGTCCCGGCCGTGGGAGACTAAACTATTAATGTCGCTAAAATTGGCATTATTAATAATTTGAGCAACCCTGCCTCCGCGACCTGCTCTTGGGTCCAGCCAAGGCGGCTTAAGCGAATGATAATGATGTCCCGGCCAGCCCTTTGACGCGTCCTAATATCTGAGATCCAGATGTTTATAGTTTGCCGTATTACCCCTAATTTCTCTGCCAGTGCATCTTCAGTCCACGTGCATTCGGGGTCTGACGTTGCTATATCGCGGGCAATCTGCTTTCTATCCCTAGGGCTTAATCGGTCTCCATGTCTGATGTTACATTTTGCCGATTCAAGGAGAAGCGCTGTTTTGTTTTTTTCGTAGTCAAGGGGTTCTTTCTTCCATTGAATGGCCTTAATCTGTTTCAATCCACATTCTTTAAATGCAAACCACCGGTGGATACCATCCAAAATTAACGTAGCTTCTATTTTTTCATTGTCCTTGGGATAGTTAAAAACTTTCTGAATCTTAATTGGTGGAAATTGTGCCCCTATTGAGAGAGCCTCAACATACGCCTCGACTGTTTTTTCGTTTTTTCCTCCTCTTGGATAGACAAAAGAGGCCCAGGTTAGTTCGGAGAGGTTGACTTGCATTATTTTTCCACGATCTGTTCTAAGCCGCTCATGTGTTTCCTATATCTCCTTGTGCATGTGCTGCACGATAGACCATAATTGAGTTTCTCACCGCACATATAAAACCATCCTGCCTGCCGTGCCGAGTTGCCAATAAAGAGAGCCTGAACAGGAACATCTCTGGTAAATACCGCGCCTGCACCGATGAAAGCGTAGCGGCCTTGAGCATAATCGTCAATCAGGTAAGCACTTTCCAATACCCATCCCGATCGCTTCCGATTCGAATGAGACGCCCCTCGGCTTTCAGCTTTGCAATATGCCCTTTTATAGTGTTGGGGCTTTTTGCAAGTGCTTGCGCGAGCTCATCGCGAGTCATTTTTGGGTTTTTGCTTAAAAGTTCAATGACTTGCTCACGCGTTCCGATTTTCTGGGTGATTTTCTGGGTGGTTTTCTGGGTGGTTCTGGAAACCGTCACCTTAAAGCCGCTCTGAATCTCCTCAAAAGTTGGCTGGGGCAAATCATATTCTTTAAAAGCCTCGAGCACCCTCCTGATCCCTGAGCCATATTTTTCGATGATTCCAGCTTCTTTAAACACTGAGGCGATCTGCTTGTTTCGAATGGAGGGAGAGTAGTCTCCACGGATCAATTGCTCTACAGTTAATCCATTCGGCAGCTTGCCCGGATTAAAAAACTCAATGCGGTCATCAAAAAACTTTATAACGGAGTCATTTGAGTTCATGTAGTCTCTGTGTACAATCATATTCACAACGATTTCCCGCAATGCCTCGAGCGGATATTCCCAGCGCTCTTCACGTTGAGCATTACCGGAAATGATGTAGGCCCTGCCCATGTGCTTACGGATGAACTCAAGAATCGCTTCAACTTCACTGATAAGGTCCGTTCGAATGGTCAGGCTATCTTTTATTACAGTTTCACTGGCAAAACGACCAAGTTCAACAGTGCTTAGCAAGGAATCGCCAGCCGTGAAAAGTAAATAACATCCATGTGTGATCTGCTCATTATGTAGTAGTTCAAATTTTTTGACCACTGTCATGGGGTCATCTATAATTGGATAAGGGCGAACCTTGTTGGCCAATTCGATAAAACGGTTCACTTTGTCCAGTGAGATATCCTCAAGTGTATGACGTGTGTCATTATAGTGATCCCAACTTGAATGGTATGTTTGGAGATGGAGATTGGAGATTTCATTGATACTCATTTGGTGATTGGAGTTTTGGATACGTTTGAAATATTTTCCTTTGCAGCTTATAGGTTTGACCGGATACTCGATAATCGTCAGGATTACCATAGTTTTCTTTTTGATTGTGATTGTTGCTATATCCGGAACAATAGAAGGTGAGGTTTTGAGTTTGATCTGGTTTATCCATTGCCGAAGAGTTTCTTTACCCAATTGAACGCCCTGGAGTTCATCATTATTTTTTACTCCGATGATGACGCTTCCACCTTTCGTGTTCACAAAGGCAGTTAGAGTTTCGATTACCTCTTTATTAAAAGAGGCTTTGAATTCAACCGATTCAGATTCACCATTTGCAAGAAGCTGCCAGAATCTCCGTTCATTCATTTAAGTATCACCTTTGTAATCTAATCAGATTAAGCCATTTATATGGTTCTGCATTTTTAGCTACACCACACTTTTCGATATGAGCTATTTGCATATAATCTTCTGTTCAAAATCTCCCATAAAAATCAGCTCCACTATGGGCTATAAAGTACGGATCTCGTCACCTATTTTCCATTCGCTTTCCAGATCAGCAAGCGTGGCCGGTTTTCTAAATTTGGTTTAAGATCGTTGTACACATCCCGGCTCAAGACCAGAGAACGGATCTTCCGGTTGATATATCGTTCAGTTTTTATACTCAAACCATTAAG
>JAFDHR010000456.1 GCA_019308645.1 Deltaproteobacteria bacterium | reverse complement strand
AAAAAATGATCCGGAGGCGGCCCATAAGCTTATTCTATCCAATCTAAGATTAGTGGTAAAAATCGCAATGGACTTTCATAGGTATTGGATGAAAAACCTTATGGATTTAATCCAGGAAGGAAATGTTGGGTTAATGCAGGCAGTAAAGAAATTTGATCCATACAAAGGCATTAAATTTTCTTATTATGCCTCATTTTGGATAAAGGCCTATATCCTTAAGTTTATCATGGAGAATTGGAAGTTAGTCAAGATCGGGACTACTCAATCTCAAAGAAAACTTTTCTTCAATCTTGCAAAGGAAAAAGAGAGGTTGCTATCTTTAGGGTATGACCCTGAACCAAAACTCCTTGCAGAGCGATTAGATGTAAAAAAAGATGAAGTAGTAGAAATGGCGCAGCGATTAGGTGGCTGGGAGGTTTCTCTTGATGCACCGGTTAAAGAAGATGCTAAGCAAGATTATGGATCTTTCCTGCCCTCTCCAGAAGTGGACATAGATCAACAGATATCTGTAAAGGAGAGAAGAGAGTTGCTCCGAGAAAAATTAGCGGAATATAGGGAAACCCTTTCAGGGAAACACAGGGATATATTTGATAATAGAATATTGACCGAAGAGCCCTTAACCCTCCAGGAGCTTGGAGATAAACATAACATTTCCAGGGAAAGAGTTCGACAGATTCAGGACAAAATCCTTAAAAATGCCAAGAAATGGTTGGTTGCAAATATCGACAATTTTGAAGAAGATTTCTCTGACCTCTTAAATGAATAGACAGTGTCACTGGTTAGTTCTCAGTAGTCCGTTATATATCTATATCTAAGTGCTTAGTTGAAATAATTGATTCGTCTATTCCTTTCAACGGACAACTTACAACGGACATTACCAATGAATAAGGCAATTAAAAAAATATCTATCTTATCTCTGTGTGTTTCAATGGCGCTTGCCCTGTCGTGTGTGGGTGTAGAAGACAAATTTCCCTTAACACAAGATACCATCATATCAAGAGAAATTAGCGATAAAAAAGATTTTTCCCACTATGCCTATCAAAATTATGCCCTCGCCTGTATAGCGATAACAAATGGCGATTATGAAGATGCGGAAATCTATTTAAAAGAAGCCCTGAAATATGACAAAGACTCCCCCTATTTACTCATGAAATTATCTGAAGTATTGGTTGGAAGCGGTAAGATGGAAGATGCATTACATTTTGCCAAAAGGACAGTTGACCTTACACCTGATGATAGTAAGGCACAGGAGTTTCTGGCAGAAATTTACTCTCAACTAAAAAAATACGATCTGGCTATATCCCAGTATAGGGAAATCCTGAAAAAGGACCCAAATAACAGGGAAGCAAGGCTTTATCTATCGACACTTTGTATCAGGTTGAAAAAATATGATTGTGCACTAAATGAGCTATCCATTCTCATAAAGAATGAACCTGAGCTGACAATAGCTCATTATTATAAAGGGAGAATAAATCTAGAACTCAAAGCATATAATAAAGCACAAGAGGCATTCAATAAGGCACTTGAAATAAATCCCAGATTCCTTCCAGCCCTTTTTGATTTGGCGACCCTGTTCAATAAAACAAATAACATTGATATGGAGATAGGAACCTATAATAAAATAGTGCATTTATATCCTCATAATACAATAGCCAGGGAAAGACTTATTGCCCTTTACTACAAAATCGGTCAAGAGAAATCTGCTGAAGAGCATATGGAAGAGATGAAAAAGATATTAGACCCTGGAGATATAAAAAGAAAAAGACTTGGCCTAATATACCTCAAATATGGAAAATTTAGTGAGTCTATTGCGGAACTTTCATCAATAGTGTCTGCATGGCCGGATGATCAGGAGGCGAGATATTATTTGGGAGCGGCTCTGGAAGAGGATGAAGATTTTGATAAGGCCTATCAAAACCTTAAGCTTATTAATCCTAATAGTAGTTATTTTATCAATGCCAGGATGCGTATGGCCTATATTTTGGAAGGACAAAAAAAACCTGATGAGGCCATAAAACTCCTTAAAGAAACCATTAATCACGGGAAGGAAAAACCTCAACTATATTTGATGTTGGCCTCACTTTATGAAACCAAAGATGAATTTCATAATGCTATGGATATCTTAAAGGAAGGACTGAAGTCCGACAAAAAAAATACTGGCCTTCTATACAGGCTTGGCATTGTATTGGATAAGTTAAAAAGAAGTGAAGAGTGCATCCAACAAATGGAAATGGTAATCAAGATAGACCCTAAGCATGCTGACGCCCTTAACTATATTGGCTATACCTATGCTGATAAGGGTATTTATCTTGATAAGGCTGAGGAGTTAGTTAAAAAGGCTCTGCAATTTAAACCCAAGAGCGGTTATATTGTTGATAGCCTGGGATGGGTTTATTTTCGGAAAGGGCTTTACGATAAGGCCCTTAT
>JAFDHR010000455.1 GCA_019308645.1 Deltaproteobacteria bacterium | reverse complement strand
AGGATAGAGATAATATCATCCAGTCCGTTTGCCACATGTATTCCTGCCTTTTTAAAATGCTCTATTTTGCCTGCTGCGGTTCCTTTTTTCCCTTCCACTATGGTAGCAGCGTGTCCAAATCTTACGCCAGGCATTTTATCGACAAAACGACCCGCAATAAATGCCACAACAGGAGTTTTGATCTGTTCTGAAATAACCAGTTCTGAAAGCCTTTCTTCAATGATACCTCCTGGTTCGCAAAAAAGAACAACCGCTTCTGTGCCTGGATCTTTGTCAAAAAGCGGAATAAGATCGAGAAAGTTAGAGCCTACAACAGGGTCTCCCCCAATGCTGATACATGTGCTTTGGCCTATACCATGAGTAGTCAAGAGATTAGCGATCTCCGTAGTCATGCCCCCACTTCGAGATGCAATAGCTATAGGCCCTGGCATGTAAGCGCTCTTTACATTTTCCACCGGTCCGCCAGCCATACCTATCTTTACAGTGTGGGGGTTAATCATGCCAAGGGTGTTTGGGCCAATAACTACAGCGTCACTTTCTCTGGCTACCTCTAAGATTTCAATAGTATCTTTACGGGGCACTCTTTCTGCAACTATCACCAACAATTTTATTCCATTAGATAAGGCCTCAAGAGCAGCTCCCTTTATCATTCCAGGTGGCACAGAGATAACACTTGCATCTACAGGATGTTCGTTTAAGGTTTCATAAACTGTGTTGAAGACAGGCACTCCGTAAACAACCTGACCACCCTTGCCTGGAGTAACACCAGCGACAACTTTTGATCCATAATCAATCATATCTTTAGTAAAGGTGACAGCTTCTCTGCCTGTAATACCCTGGACAATAATTTTTGTATTTTCGTCAGCTAATATAGCCATCTTAGCCTCTCATTTGGTTTTTGTCAGTTTCTCGACTCCTCTTCGAGCTGCCTCATCAATGGAAACGGTCCTGTCGCAGTAATCCACATTGTATTTGGAGAGAATTTTAAACCCTTCCTTTTCCCAGGCACCGGGAATCCTAAATACAGCCAGTGACTCTGAGGGATTTTTTTCAGCCTCTAAAATACCCTTTATCACCCCTCTGGCCATTAGATCGACCCGGGTATTACTTACGACATTCATAATAACAGCCACTTTCTCAACCCCTGGCTTTGAGAGTATATGTTTGGTAAGCTCCTTTGTCTTTAATACTGAAGGGTTCCCCCCGATCTCACAATAGTTTGCTGGACGACCCCCATGTCTTTGAACAGCATCAAAGGCAGTAAGTGAAGCCCCGCCTCCGCCAATAATTAACCCTAAGTTCCCATCAAACTCGATTAGTCTTCCAGCTACTCCTTTTTGATCCAGATTATCAATATCAGCCGCTTTTTTTTCAAAATCGCTTTGTTTTCGTTTTCCTGTGATTCTATCTGGATCTTTCTCCTTCTCTGCAATTTTGCTATTTCTGAATAGGGCATCATCGTCTATTTCCAAATGACAGTCTAAAGCTACTCTCTTTCCATCTTTTGTTTGGGCTAAGGGATTTATTTCCGCAATAGTAGCGTCATTTTCCAAAAAAATGTTTGCTAAGAGAGATAAGATATTGGATAATCCTAATAGTGTTTTTCCGCCAATCCCGGTTAAGGAAATCATCTCCCGTGCCTTATATTCTGGAAGTCCGGCTCTAACTGAAAAATGCCTTTTCTGCACCTTTTCCGGCTTTTGCAGGGCCAACTCCTCAATATCAACCCCACCTTCTGCAGAAAAGATTGCGATCGGCTCTTTATCTATTGTGTCATATGTTATCCCTAAATAAAATTCTTGGGCAATATCCAGTTTTTCTTCTACTAAGACCTTATTCACGCGGAAGCCTCGAACGTTACTAAAAAGCATTTGCTTTAGCTTGGATTTAGACTCCTTTTGATCCAGGGCTTCCACAATTCCTCCCGCCTTTTGACGTCCTCCTATTGGAATCTGAGCCTTAATTATGGCCGGAGAGGGGAGGGATGCATGTCCATGACTGGAAATTATAACCCCGGAAGGTATTGGTATGCCTCTTTTTGCCAAGATTTCTTTTGATTCATATTCTAATAAACGCATTTTATCTCCTCTTGTCGAAACAAATTTTGTCGACAATATATAAATATGTCAAGAAAAATTTGAAGAAATTTAATTTTTGTAAACAAATGAACTGCCCCGCAGCAGAGCTGCGAGGTATCAAAATGAATTTTTATCTTATTAACCACGATGCAGAGCATCGAGGAATTCTTTTGATTAAAAGAGATTTTAGCTGGCTTAGCTTTATCCTGAAAAGAGTCTATGAAGCTTTAAAAAAAATTACTATAAAGATTAGATCTTTCTGTAACCCTTTTGAGATAGTCGCGGGTCTCTTGAGGTGTTCTGTATCTGAGTAATCTGTAGAGTTTATGGCTTGACATAAAAGAGACCTGATAC
>JAFDHR010000454.1 GCA_019308645.1 Deltaproteobacteria bacterium | reverse complement strand
GAATTGAATCCAAGATTTTCATATTCATTTTCTATATTTAATAATTCTAACAATAATCGACAGCTCATTATTAATGCTCCTTTAGTTTTAATTGGATTTTCACAAGGATTAATATCTATGTCATCAGGATCATCCTTAAATAAAAATAAACCCAAATGTGCAGCATGAACTGCCATCGATAATCCTCCCCATAAAAATTTTAGCTCATCACTGCCATAGTTTCTAATTATTGAACTATAATTATTTTCTTCTGGCTTAAACCAGAATATCCCGACATTTCCCTCTTGTACAGATCTTTCAGCCTTTTCTTTTGCTGTAGCATTTTGAATAACTCTTAGTCCTTGTTCTATGTCATGCTGATTCTTTTGTCTCAAACTTTCAGAATAACTGTTATCTCTTAAAATTCTAATATATTCATAATAAAAATATTTAAAAGCCATATACTCAGGGTATTCATTGTGAATAATTACTAGACAATTTGCAGAACAATCAATTATTGTTCTTAACAATATAGGAGTAACATGAGTCCATTTTTCTTCGCAGAGTGAAAGAACAGCTCTGTGTAAGGTTATTGCATAGGCTATTATTTTATAAAAAACGGCCTGAACATTTTTTTCTATGTGTTCCTCTTCTTTAAACTTTGACTCTGACTTCGATCGAATTAGTGATCCTAATTCAATTAAATCCTCATGTAGTTGAATTATATCCTTTGGAATCGACATCCCCCCCCTCTCTAGTCTAATAAATCCACCGCCCTCTTCTTCCTCTCCTTACTCGTATGAGCATATCCAAGGCTGACCATAGTTTTGCTATGCCCTAGGATTTCCGCGACCGTTATAAAGTCGATCCCTCTTTCGACCAAAGCAGACGCGAAATAATGCCTCAGGAGATGGAAGTGAAACCGGCGCCCGATCGCCTTACTGATCTGCTTTGTGGTCCTTCTCATGAGATCCTGTTGGTGTCGGTTAGGGACCTCGAAAACAAACTTATCCTTTTTCGGCTGCCGATCAATGATCTCTTGAGCTCGAGAATTCAACGGAACAATTCTTGTCTTCTCTCCTTTTTCTTTGACAACGATCTCATCCCCCAGGACGTCTCTCCATTTGAGTTTTAGGATCTCTGATTTCCTCGCTCCAGTATTGATGGCTAGCTCGATCAGATCCGGGAAGATCTTCTGTAGTGGGGATCCAGGATCCTTGGCTATAACCTTGGCAGCCTTGAGGGCTTTTTCAACATCTGTTTTAGACAAAGGCTTAACCTTCGGGTTTATTTTATAAAACCGGACTTTCTTTAAGGGATTCGATTTGCTGTAGATCTCCCAGGCGATCGCTTTATTGAACAGACCCCGGAGGATCTGGAGGTAGTAATTTACAGTAGTCTTTGACATTCCCTTGCGGTCCCCGGATCTTTCGATCTCATTCTTGAGATACGCCTTCAGCTGCTCGATATGATAGGGTGTTACATCATCCAGGAATAAGATCCCCAGGCTTTCAAAGAATTCCTTGATTTTCTCTATGCGCTGTTCTTCCCGTTTCGTGGAAGCCGGTTTTGAGGACCAGGCCCATTCAAGATATTGCTTGCAGAAGTCCGAAAACCGTATCTTGCCTTCTCTGTGTTCGGAGAGCAGCTCGTCTTTTTTCTCTTTGTAACGGTCCAAGGCAAGGAATCTATTATCGGTTCGTAATGACCGCCGGATCCGCTTACCTTTGATCCGGATATCAAGCCAGTAATAGTTGCCGACTTTGCGGAGGGACATTCTATTATTTGCTTTCTTTCTTTTTATATTTGGATGTCTGATTTCTTATATAATCCACATGCTCGGAAAGCTCTGGTCGTATATAGGCTCCTAGAGGATCTAAGCATACTTGCATCCCTTCTTTGCGAGCAAATTTTAAGACGGGTACAAAATCTGTGTCTCCTGTTATAATTATCAAAAAATCTGCTAGTTTTTTCATCGCAATCCAAGCAATATCAAGTCCGATTTTTATGTCTACCATCTTTTGTTCAAAATGTGGTTCCACATCTTCATCTTGGAGATCATCTATTGTTATTTCCTTCTTCAATAATTCTTCAAATTTTTCTGGTTTTAAAAGCCATTCTCTATTTGCCCAAATCGGCCTTCCTAATCTTAAAGCAAAATTTGGAGTACTTTTCAAAGATTCAAAAAGTTTAATTCGGGCCTGGCTTGCTGATGAGGATTTGAAGTCAATCAAATTTCCCGAAATAGGATTATGACCCTTTGCATTTAGAGGTCCAGTATCATAATAGAATATTCGATACAAGTCATCTTCTTTATCAAGGTGTTTTAGGCAGTAATTTCTAATATTTTTCCCATCATAATAAAAAATTTTTAAATAGGAGATTCTTTTCCACATATAATAACCATCAATGAAAAACACTACTTTTTTCATTAATTCCCCCAGAATGACAAAGCCC
>JAFDHR010000453.1 GCA_019308645.1 Deltaproteobacteria bacterium | reverse complement strand
ACTCGATTCTTTATATAATGACCTAAAAGGCTTAATGCATGACTAAAGCTGACTTTAATTTTTCCAGCAGCCTGTTGAGCCACTTCCCGGGCACCTCAGTTGGAAATTAGAATTCCACAAGGATATTCATACGACATTGAATTATATCATATATCAAGAAAATGCATTTAAATTCTACAAAAATTGCATTAGCCAAATTTTAGAAAATATCACTGACACAAACAATAGATTCCTAAGTTCTTGCGGTAAGAGTTAATAAGGAATAAAGATGAAATAATTTCCTCAAAGCCATTCTGTAATACACACCAAATTTAGTTTTTTGACTCGTTTCATTGACAGCTGATTTGAGGAAGTCATCTTAATTCCATCCCTAAAAATTATAGGTTTGTGTAAATCTTGGCGAAAACATCCATATTCCACGATAGGGTAACAACTGTCAAATAAAGCTCATCACTATGTCATCACTAAAGGAAAAGTGGCAAAAAAGCAATTAAAAGCCGATCGTACCGATAGCAAATACCAACAGAATGAACAGCAGGGCTTTAGTAATTCCTTTACGAATTAGTATATTCATTATGTTACCCTTATAGCATCTGAGTCCAATATATTCAAATGGACTGATTTTTCTTTAATCCGCCATAGGCAGACAATCCCGCCAGAAACACGGCGGACAAGGTTTAATGCGCCTCAGGCGCATTAATTGCCCGTAGCTCGCTGCGTTACATTTTTTTATTAAGGTTTTTAATACCCCGTCCGCTTGCGGCGGGGTTACCGATTAAAATAGGGTCCAGGGCTTGCCCTGGGGTTTAATACCTTTTATTTTTGATACCTCGTAGCTTGTCGGAGCGTAGCGGAGATCCCGTCTGAGCGGGGCTGCGAGGTAGTTCATTCTTTTAGGTGGTTATATCACTTAAGATCTTTTAACCAAAGGAATTTTCGCTTTTTTTGTGTGATTCCTGTCTCTCTTTATCCCTCTTTCCATTTCATCCTGCATATCTTTTAGGTACGTAGGCACTGTTGACATAATTTTTAATAAAATATACATTTACAATACTAATTATTTTCTAAGGAGGAGAAGATGAAAGTTAAATTACTCCCTTTTATTTCTTTCATTACTTTCTTATTTTTTATTGGTGGCTTTATCCCTGCTCCTCATGCAAATGCACAGGGTCAAGCAAGGGCTATGAAAGAGAGAGCAGATACCGTTAGCAAAAGAAAAAATAGGTTTGTGGCAAAAGTCCTTAACCAATACGGGATTAATTATACTATTGATAGGTATGGGATAGTTACCAGGATTAATGTTACCGGTGAGTGGCGAAATGTAACGAGGATAGATGTAGTTCCTATGGTAAGAATGAGCTCCGCAGTAGATAAAGTTATAGGGCACGAAATATTTATATATACAGATAAGGAGACGGTGCATCTCCTATCGCATCTTAAAGTCAGATAGATGGGTGTAATTAGAGTCCTTAAAAAATCTTTTCTATCTTTCAAGGAAGATGGATGTCTTAATCTTTCGGCTGCTATCTCCTTTTATGCGATTCTTTCACTTATTCCCTTTATCTATCTTCTTATCTCCATAGTGGGTGTTTTTGTTGGATCTAAAGGTGAGATATTACCAAAGGTAAGCGTATATATCAATCAACTCATACCCTTTATCAGCGAGCAGGTTTTACATGAGGTTGGCCGGATAAACCTGGGTAGCGGGATTTTTGCCTGGTTTGCTGTTGTTTTTATGTTATGGTCAAGCACCCTTATTTTTGATTCGATTGAATTTTCCCTGACAAGGGTATTTAAGGGTCAATATGTAAGACCTTTTTGGGTTTCTAAGATAATGTCTTTACTTTTTGTTCCTGTAGTTGGTCTTGTTTTTATTTTCCTTCAGATTTTTAATTTAGCCATAAATGCCTTTATCATGCTGAATAACTATTTTGGTATCACCCTGGTGCCGATTTTTTTAAATAGTATAGGCCTTAAATATATCTTGCCCTGGCTATTAACCTTCCTTTTTTTAAGTGCACTCTATGCTATAGTAACTCCAGGGAAGATTTTCTTTAGTGAAGCCATGATAGGTGGCTTTATCTGTGCCATTATGTTGGAGATTGCCAAACATATATTTGGTTGGATGATTATACATAATCCCAATTTTGGGCTTGTGTATGGGTCATTAAACACAATAATCTTGATGCTTTTATGGATTTTTTATGCATCGGCAATATTTCTTTTTTGTGCAGAGATTATTTATGCTTATAGACGACAGAAACAATCAAGTGCCTAAAGTGAGCTTAAGTGCCTAAAGTGCCTAAAGT
This sequence comes from Deltaproteobacteria bacterium, assembly GCA_019308645.1. The sequence continues at coordinate 134 of JAFDHR010000453.1, read as the reverse complement.
TATAGGTGTCTGAAGTTTGGTGAACCCGTAAAAAGTCTCAACAACATGTCATTTCGAGCGAAGCGAGAAATCTTACCAATGTAACATGCTGAAAACTCAAGATTTCTCCCTCTGGTCGAAATGACACATTCACT
>JAFDHR010000452.1 GCA_019308645.1 Deltaproteobacteria bacterium | reverse complement strand
TGACCAGATGAAACATGAACAATGCACGTGGACATGAATGGCTGTGCATCACACACCGTGGACTGTTTAGTTCTTTTGATAACGCTGACGGCATTGTTTACTTCGTCATACTCAGTTATTTCCCAATAGGTGAGCACTGGATTATTCCGAGGTCAGAATAATCGTTTTGTAAAAAAGACTAGTTGGGGGAGGTGGACAAAATGAAAATGCGTATCGGCTATATGATGTTGGTAATTCTTATAGTTGTGAGCTTTAGCGATGTCTCAGCCTTCGGACTTCGATGCGGGGTAGATCTTGTATCTATCGGGGATACCACTTCCGAGGTAATCGTCAAGTGCGGGGAGCCTTCAAAGGTAGGGAGTTGGGAAGTTACTCGGCCAAGAAGATATTACAGACACAGTTTGCCCTACCTGAATAATAGACAATATCGAGAACCGCTCTATTCCAAGGGACATATTACCATTGAGAAATGGACGTACAATTTCGGATTCCATAGGTTTATTCGCTATCTCACATTTGAAAATGGCAAACTTAAAAGAATCACCAAGGGTGGTTATGGATATTAGAGGATGGTGACCTTTCAGTGAGTGCCTAATCCAGGGATTCATCTCGCCCGTAGATATTATCATAAAATCAGATAATTCCGTCCCCGCCAGGCCCAGACCGGCCAGTGAAACTCCAGGACCAAAGATCGGGGCATTCAGGCACTTTTCGAAAAAACCGATAGCTTGATTTGATCTTAAACTATAACGGCAAGTCCTAGGAGACGTCAGTAGCATGCACAGTCGCGTTTTTTTAAGACCTTACTCCTAAGCTTTGGGCCTAAGTCCTTCTATTCGCAAATGCTGTGACGTATTCTTGTAAGCATAATGAACCGCTTTGCTCCCTCGGCTCGACTGAGAAGTTCAGCCTTGAGTCGTTCGACCATGAGGCCTTTCGTCCCCGAGCTCTGGGCCGAGGGGCTCTCGACAGGCTCACTGCCATACTGCTCAGCCGATTCAGAGCGTTAGCGACGAAGCAATCTCTGGAAGGGTTTAACCATGAGATTGCGTCGCTCCCTTCAGTCGCTCGCAATGACCCTACGTTACATTATTAGATGTAAAATACTTTTTGCCCTCAGCAGTAAGCGGAAAATACGGTTTTTCTCCTTGCGATATACATTGTTCACCCTATAGACATCCTTTAAAATCATAGTATCATTGTAAATCAGATCCAAGATCCAGTACAAGATACTTTTCATTACCCATAAACTTTTTGGGGTTAAAAAAAGAGATTATTATTAACTCTAACAAATCTAAGGGAGGTGACATATGAAAACGTATTTTATTGTTGTTCTTGCAGTGTTGGTCGCCTTGACTGTAACCACAGGGATGCCGGGTGCGGCGGAAGATTCACCGACTCCTGATGGCGCGCAGTTTTGGACCTATATGACCGAAACCAATCCCTATCTTGGGTGGGGCTTTTGGCCTGGTCATTATGGACTCTATCCGGGCAAAAGTCCGCACGGTGCGTACCTGAAAGTCTACGCCAACGGCATCGCCTTGAAAGCCGCCCGTGAGGGAAAACCCATGCCGTACGGAGCCATTATAGTGAAAGAGAATTATGGGAAAGATAAAAAAACCTTGATGGCTGTAACACCTATGTATAAAGTTAATGGTTACAATCCTGAAGCCGGGGACTGGTTTTGGGCCAAATATGGTCCGGACGGGAAAGTGCTTGCTGCCGGAAAACCAAAAGGCTGTATCAACTGCCATGGTGTGCAGAAATCCAAGGACTGGATTTTCACTGAGGCCAAATAAAGGCGAAGAAAAGGGCACCATCTTTTAAAGGGCCCAGGGAAGATCTTTGCCTTCCCTTCGGCCCTTTGCATCCCTATACTCGACTTACTGCAGCCAACTGCAAAATCGAGGAAAGAATAATGACCCTGTGGACTAAGTCCATTCTGGCGCTCATCCTCACAGCTTTAACGGTTCTTGGCCTCCTGAGCATACTTGAGCTTCTGGGCCGAAGAGAAAAGAGGTTTAATCCCAAGGCACTCCGCATTCTCCACCGGATCAACGGCTATTTCTTCTTTGTGCTCTTCCTCGTAATTTCATACTATTGCCTTAAGATTATGAGGGCTGCTGGACAGGATCTCTCACCGAGGGCGGCTCTCCATGGTCTTTTGGCTGTGGCTACATTCTTACTCCTCGGCCTTAAGATCCTGATTCTCCGCTTTTACCGGCAATATTTTTCCATGGTTGCTCCCTTGGGGCTGAGTGTCGTGCTCCTTGCACTGGGCACAACGGCAACCTCTGCCGGGTACTATTTTGCAACGCGTGGCGGAGGACCTGCAGTTGCTTCCCTGGATAGTAAGAATGTTCTCCAGAGCGAAGGAATGAATGTTTTTAGTCAAAACTGTGCTGACTGTCACTATACGGATAAAGTAGAGGCCAAGATTGGTCCGGG
>JAFDHR010000028.1 GCA_019308645.1 Deltaproteobacteria bacterium | reverse complement strand
TCATCATCAGGGGCATAGAAATCCGTGCACTTGTAAAGGACGTCCGCTGTTTCGCTGAGCACACAAAACCCGTGGGCGAATCCTTCTGGTACAAATATCTGGTGCCTGTTTTTGTCTGAGATATTAGCACCTACCCACTTCCCAAAAGTTGGAGATCCCTGCCGAATATCCACCGCTACATCAAAGATAGCGCCGTTAATAGCCTGAATCAATTTCGCCTGGGGATATTGAAGTTGGTAATGCAATCCTCTAAGAATACCGCGAACCGAACGAGAAAGATTATCCTGCACAAAAATGCAACGCATGTTAGATTGCTCGTATCTTTTTTGATGATACGTCTCCATAAAAAACCCTCGCTTGTCTTCAAAGGCGCGGGGTTCAATGATGAGAACATCCGGAAGAGATGTAGGGGTAACCTTCATATTTATAAGCCTATGGCGTATTTATAAGCCTATGGCTTATCAACTGCTCTCATGAGTGATTATTTCCATAAGATACTGGCCATATCCATTTTTCTGCATTGGCTGTGCAAGCCTGTAAACCTGGTCTGCACTAATGTAGCCTATTCGGTATGCGATCTCTTCAATACATGCTATTTTCAAGCCCTGGCGTTTTTCAAGGGTCTCAATAAATGTGCTCGCCTCAAGAAGTGATTCATGGGTACCTGTATCCAGCCAGGCGAATCCTCTACCCAGTTTTTCAACATAAAGCTCTCCTAACTGGAGGTAGGTGCGGATGACATCTGCAATCTCCAACTCTCCCCGAGCCGAGGGCTTGAGCCCAGCAGCAATATCGAGCACTCTATTATCACAAAAGTAGAGGCCTGTGACTGCATAATTCGATTTGGGCTGAGTTGGCTTTTCCTCGATGTCCACGGCCTTATCAGCCTCACCAAAAGATACCACACCATATCGCTCCGGATCTTTCACCCAATACCCAAAGACAGTTGCACCCTCTTTCCTGGAGGATGCATCTCGAAGTCTATCTGGAAGACCATGTCCATAAAAGATATTGTCCCCAAGGATCAGACACACATTATCTTTTCCTACAAAATCACGACCAATTATAAATGCCTGGGCCAGTCCTTCAGGGCGAGGCTGTTCAGCAAACGAAAAGGAAAGGCCCCACTGTAAGCCATCTCCTAAAAGCTCCTGAAAACGAGGTAGGTCTTCAGGTGTTGAAATAATGAGAATCTCCCGAATTCCTGCCAACATAAGTACTGAGAGTGGGTAGTAGATCATAGGTTTATCATAGACCGGCAAAAGTTGCTTGCTGACTACCCTGGTAATTGGATATAGTCGAGTCCCTGAACCGCCAGCAAGTATAATTCCTTTCATTACGCTATTCTTCCTTTAGTTAAATAGACAAACTGTTGATTCGTTAAATCGATAAATCACTTTAAGATCAATAGTAATTTTCTTTTCTGGACCTGTGGCATTTGATACAGTCATTGAAAATTTTCACAAATAGTTGAATAGTTACAATCTGAAAAAGCCTAATCACTCTCTTTTCTTTTTTTTAAATATCTAATATACCCATTTAAGACAACTATGCTTGTTTTTATTTCATCGATTCTTGTTTGAGATACCCCATGATCAATGTATTCACATTCCTCGGCCACTAGAATATGATCAATCAACTCATAAAGAGATCCCCTTGACTGACGACAAAATTGTATGTTCTCTTGGTAATGGTAGCGTCCATAACCTTCTGCTATACAAGCTGTTGATGATCTTGATGCCCTTATCATTTGATCAGATAATCTGTATTTTTCTTCTTCTGGAAAATCCCTGAGTAACGCCCAAATCTGTTTTCTAATATCCCGGCATCGTTTCCAAACTTCTAAATCTCGAAAATCATGATATTTTGATTCTTCCATTCGAAGCCTCGTTTATTGGTTAAAATAGTTAAATCGTCAACTTGACGGTTCAGTTATTTTCCTATTTTACGATTTGGCCACTGACCATTTGTTGGTATTCTATTGAACGATTTTGCCATTTGACTATTCTACCATTTGACTATTTAACTATTCTCCCTTTTTTGATAGTTTATTTCTATCCATTTCCTGTAGGCTCCACTTCGTACCGAATTAACCCAATCCATATGATTCAAATACCAATCTACAGTAGTTTCCAGGGCCTCCTCAAAACGATGATCGGGGCTCCATCCCAACTCCTCTTTAATCTTAGTGGCATCAATGGCATAGCGGAAGTCATGCCCTGGCCTATCAGTAACAAAGTGAATAAGATTCCGGCTCGATTTGTTTTCAGGCCGCCCCAGACGTTTATCCATAAGGTCACATAAAAGATAAACGATTTCAATGTTTTGACGCTCTGCACCCCCTCCTATATTATACGTCTCACCTGGCTTTCCCTGCTCAAAAACCCTAATGAGGGCATCGCAATGATCAATGACATACAGCCAATCCCGAACATTCTTACCATCTCCGTAAACGGGTAACGATTTTTCCTCCAGGATATTTAAAATCATCAAAGGAATGAGCTTTTCAGGGAACTGAAAAGCGCCGTAATTGTTCGAACAATTTGTGATAAGGGTAGGCAGGTCATAGGTACGAAAATAGGCATTTACAAAATGGTCAGAAGAGGCTTTCGAAGCCGAATATGGGCTTGAAGGGTCATATGGTGTATTCTCTGTAAAGTATCCATCAGGGCCGAGGCTTCCGTAGACCTCGTCAGTTGATATGTGCAAAAAACGGAATTTATCTGGCCTTCCCATGGTTTTCCAAAATTGAAGCCCTTCGTCAAGCAGTCGGAAAGTGCCCATAATATTTGTTTCCAGAAACTTCTCAGGCCCCAGAATGGATCGATCCACATGAGATTCAGCTGCAAAGTGAATAATCCCTTGTACGCTTTCCTCAAAAAATATCTGTTTAATAAGAGAAGTATTTCCTATATCACCATGGATAAAGCGATACCTTTCTGCCTGCTCTGAAGCAAGATCTTCGAAGTTGGCAGGGTTGCCTGCATAGGTAAGCGCATCCAGATTAACGATACGCCAATCTGGCCTAATAGCAAGGGCATGGCGAATGAAGTTTGTGCCGATAAATCCAGCACCACCTGTAACAAGAATATTCATATAAATATGATCAACACGTTAGGTTATATATTTTTCTAACTTAAAAAATTCATCAAATTTAGTATTGATGTTCTTGTAAAAAGTCCTTTTACTCGCTCATGATGCCCATTTTGGCCAAAATCGCTCGCAAAAGGCTTTTTACGGGTTAGCCAGTATTGGTTTTATTAAATTCGCAGCTCCAGTTGAATAAGTTAAGGCAATAAACTACCCTGCCACAAACAGGGAAGGTAGTTCATTATCATTTTTCTTCTGTCTCCACATTATATTTGCGTTATTACACTACAATCTAAGATTATCGAACTTTAATGTAATACTTAATACCTGCAAATATAGAAGGCCCAATGCCCTCTACCTTTTTTATATCTTCAACATCCTTCAAAAGCCCATAAGTCTCTCTGAATCTGTAGATTTTAACTGCTGTAACAGGGCCAATGTTGGGCAAACGTACCAAATCTTCAAGGTTGGCAGTGTTAATGTTGATGGCTGTCTTTATTCCCTCTTTCGTTTGATTAAGCTTAAACCTGTAGTAGTGCTCCTCAAGACTCTTCCGTGCAGTCTCAATGTTTTCAGGCTTCAACCAGGTTTCATTGCTAAATGTACCCAGGCAATATATTAACTGGTCTATGTCAATATTACCATTTAGATCCCTATAGGCAAAGTGCCGCACCTTTATTCCATCTTTTTTAACTTCTATCATTGTAAAGGATGAATCAGGTAAGGATTGAATCTTAGTGACAGGCCATCCCTGGGAATAGGCACAGTATGGTAAGACAAATATAAAAAATAATATGCAAACAATGTACGCCTTTCCAATATTTTTAATCATACATGCCTCTCAATTAATAGTTATGAGATTATTCGTATATTCAGCCACCAAGGCACAAAGACCCAAAGAAGAGATAAATATTATTGAATAACGTAGTTTTTTCATTAATGAGCCTTAGGCTCATTAATTTCAATGTTCCACGCGTTAATGCGCCTGAGGCGCATAAAAAAGGCTATAATAAAGAATAATTCTATAGTCTTGGTGCCTTGGTGCCTTTGTGGCAAGATACCTGAGTAGATACGATTATTCCACAATGATCCTATCTTTATTTAACTTAAAGGTTTTAGGGCCTATACCCTTAACTTTCATGATATCCTTAGGCAGCACAAATGGACCATAGTTCTCGCGATACTCTACAATTCGTTTCCCTATTTTTGGCCCTATTCGCTTAAGTTGGGTGAGTTCCGCTACTGAGGCTTCATTTATATTTATTTTTTTCATCTCCTTTGCTGATAACAGCGGTGCTAAGAATATGCTAAAGACAATTATCACGACCAAAAGTAAAGTTTTTCTATAATGTTTCATCATATACCTCCTTTTATAAGGCCAGTTTCTTTGGACATTGTTTCTACTCAAGCATAATAATTTTTTCTCGTGGAATATTTTTTTCCACAAGCTTTTTAACCACATTCTCTTTTGATTCTAAAGCAGTTAGAATAATGCTATCAAATTCGAGGTTTTTCAACTCCGATGTCGATCTAATAGTAAAATCTAAAAACTGTGTCCCCTTCTTTGAATCGTCCACCACTCCGACCAGCTTAATATTTGTTGTTTTCAAAGAGATAAAGGTAATTTCAGTCAGATCACTTGCACCATAGAAAACTACCGTTTTTACTTTCCTTTTTTCAAGTTCATTTACTAAACCTTCAAACTTCTTGAGAGCCTCCTTATATAAACTGAAAGAATGCTTGATAAATTCATAGGTAAGTCGACTTTTTTCTGCAAAACCCTGTGGTGTGAGCATGTACTTCACCCGATTTCTGGGGATAGTCGTAATTTTCACATATCCCTTCTTTGCTAACCGTTTAACAAAGGAATTTGCAAGTCCAAGCGAGATATTAAGCTTTCTTGCCAGATACCTTTGGCTCGGGCTATGAGTATTGCCTATTTCTTCAAGTATTTGAAGGGATCTAAAGTCTTGAGGGTCCATCCTAATGAGCTAAGCGGATAAGCGTATAGCGTAGTCGCAGCTCCGCCCCTTGAGTTACATATAGGATTGAATATAGCTTACTGATAGTAATGAAAATAATAATAATTTTATTGAAACAGAATAGCGTTCAAAATATGAACATATCTTTCTGATATTTGTCAATGAAGCTCCCCGCAGCACACGCGGCGCACATGCAGCGCGTGAGCGCCTGCGCTGCACGAGCTGCAGGGTATTCTGGTGAAGACGAATAAAAAAATCAGGAACCTTCAATACCAGGTTAACCAGTAAAATCAAGGTAGGGGTTTAAATTGTTAGTTGTTGGCTTTTTGTATCATGTGTTCTCTTTCTCAGTTTCTTCTTCGGGCTTTTTGAGATTTTCCAGATACTCCAAAAAGAATACCAGGAAAATGCCTGCAAAGAGAGATACAACGCCAGCAAGCATCACATTTTGCCTTCTTTTAGGCTTTATCTTTTTCTCTGATGGAATGGCCCTATCTATTACCTGGAAGGTAATGTCCTCTTTGGCCTCATCAATCTTTGCCATCTCATACTGCTGGGTAAGAAGCTCATAGACCTTTTGCTGGATCACAGCATCTCGCTTGAGCCGTATATATTGCAGCCCTAATTTCGGCGCTTCGGAAAGGGAAGGAAAGGCATCTGCTTCAGGGTTAGCGCCTTTAGATTCTAACAGGGCCAACTGCTTCTTGAGCTCTCTCAGCTCATCCTTGATCGTGATGACATCCGGATTAGCTGGGGTTGAAAAATGCTTTATCACCCCTAATTGGACCTCTTTTGTTGTTATCTGGGCCTTTAATTCCGCAAGCGCCATAATAGCCGCCTCTGTTTGGGCATCCATAGACACAATTTTTTTATCTGTCTGAAAGTTCTTCATGGCCTCTTCTGCGTCCTGTAACTCCTCTTTAACCTTCTTTAACTGATTTTCTATAAATATCCTATTTCTCTTGGCCATGGATAGGGCATTTTCACTGAGAAATCTTTTAAGCGCAATGGTAAATTGATTAGCAATATCCGCAGCAATCTTTGGATCCTTATACTCAACAGCTATATTGATGGTTCCCTTTCTATCGTCTGTAATTTCGGTTATCTCGGTCAATGACCTGACAGCATCCTGAAGAGTAGGTGGTTCATCCTGAGGCTCTTCAAAAAGAACCTTGATTAAATCAAGGGCCTGTATCACATCCTCAGCCGCTGTTCTGCTCTTGAGTACGGCCTCTAACTTATTCGCAGATGCCCCGCCAATACTGGGAAGCATTCCACCTACAAAAGGCATCGATCCCAGGCTACGCAAGGCAGAAGAAAGCCCACTCCCAGATGAGACAATAGGCATAATAGTGGTTTTGGCCTGATATATGTTTGTCATGTAAAGGCTGTAAATGACTGCTGTATAGACGGATAGCACAAAGATCCAAAAAATGATCCGCCACCTCTTTATTATCACCCTCCAGTAATCAAGAAGATTTATCTCGTCTTCTAGCTCTTCCATTTCCATAACATATCCTTTTAGTCTAACTAATCCAAGGTTTTGCTAATACAAAACGCCTATCATGCCTGCTGTTACAGCAATCTGGTAGAGGATTGTCGTCCAGTCCATAATCTCCTTTTTCCAAATAAGCCTTGTTACCTTAGATGGCACAAGTATTGAATCTCCTGGCTCTATTCGAGCAGACATGAAGCCTCCGGAGAACCATCTATTTTCTTCAGTGTCCCATAATATACCAAATTTCCCTTTCTGTGTTTTGCTGATAACTGAACCATCGGCCTTTACTATGTACATCTCATCTTCTTCGGCATCGGGAGTGGGACCACCCACTTTGTTTAGATAAAAGTCAACACGCTTTCCTTGAGTGTACACAATCGATGTCGGGTTGTAAACACTACCCAGGACGTTCACTGTGCCTGGCATTGGGGGTATAGTAAATTTATCCCCATCCTCCAGTTTCACATCGTATTTTGAGCCTTTGAATTTATCCATTACATCAAGGGCAATCACTACCCTTCCTGTAGCCTGGGATGCTTTGGTTTTCCTGATGAGTTCCCTTTTTACTGTCAGGGATTGTTCCAGGCCCTTGCTCTCAGCCTCTGAGAGAGATTCCTCAGCAAGTTTTACCTGTGACCTCAAAATATCCGCTTCCAATCGATCGATAAATCCTTTAAGTCTTTCTTCCTGTGACCTTCTTGCAGATTCCCTGGTAAAAAATGCACCTTTCAGGTAAGCATATTCTGTAAATCCACCTGCCCTCTCAAGCACTGAACTCAATCTCTCGCCCTTGGAGATTGAATACTCACCTGGAAAATTGACCTCTCCCTGTATTGTACAAGTCTTTTCTGTATACCAGTCTGGGATCCGACGGACAAAGATGTAGTCATCTTCTTTCAATAATATATTGTATTTATCATTTTCTTTCAGCGCCTCACCAAGATTGATGTTTATCACCTTTGACAACACACTCTTCTCTGTCTTTATCAACCTGGTTATCTCGGCCTCTGGCATGTAAGCGCTTCGCTTGACGTTGCCAGCTTTATAGATGAGGTCTTTTACCCGCATATTTACCAGCAATCGGTATTTACCAGGCTTTTGTACCTCCCCACCGATAGTAACCTGAGGAGTTTCCCTAAGAGTCTCCCTGGAGTAAATAGTTATCCTGTCGTGCTCTTTTAATTCAATATTCTGGGATGGGTCCGCATTTAATAATCTTTTTAGATTAAATGATATGATTTCTGTATGGAAATCAGGAGGAATCAACCGCTTGATTTCGGCGTAATCCAAATACGACTCTGGCAAAAGCTCATCAAAGGAGGGGATAAGGTCGAGTAGTTTCATGCCTCTCCTAAACTCATAGCCTCCCGGTCGTGTTACGTGACCTTCTAAATAGACAATATTCTGCGTAGTGGGCAAGATAGGAAAAATCTTTATTAGATCTCCATCTTGAGTTGGTGTACCCAATTGAGGACTTTCACCATACAAAGATTCCGAGATATCAAAGTCAGCCACTACCTTCTTTTGATGGGACTCTACACGTTCAAGCTGAATCCTCTGGAGATAACCTAGAAAAGTTACCCCTCCTGCCAGATCTACCATTCTTTGAAGGTTCACAGGTCCTTTCATCTCATAGATAGCTGGTCTCTTCACATTCCCTGTAATACCAACGACAGGTCCAATAACTGGAATAAAAATCGTGTCTCCTGATTGAAGCCGCTCATCCTGGCTTTTGTCACCTTTAAGGAGAAAGTCATAAAGATCCATAATCTTGATAGTAACACCATTCCTGAGCAACTTAATGTTTCTCATGGTTCCTTTCTTTGATGGTCCTCCTGCAGCAAAAAGCGCAGTGTAGACTGTTGAAAGCGAGCTCAGGGTGTAGCTCCCAGGGACTACCACCTCCCCCGTCACAAATACCCTGATGGTGCGCAGTTTGGCCATTACCACATTCATGTGGAAGCCCTTATATCGCTTGGAGAATTCCCTCTGCAAATACTTCTTTAACTCCGCGAAAGTCAATCCCCAGACCTGGAGGGTACCTATCTTTGAGAGGGTTATCTGACCGTTACGGTCAACCTTTACATTAAAACTGTGCTCAACCCTTCCCCATAAGGATATCGTAAAGCTATCTCCTGGCCCGATCATATAGTCTGGTCCAACGGGAATATCAGTTACCGGAGCAAAAGAGGAAATAGAAGAAGAAAAAAGGTCATAGCCGAATTGCTTTAGATCTTTGGTTATTGCCTGAGGAATCTCTTCAGAGAAAACCCGCTCTATTGTAGATTTAAGCTCTTCTTTAGGCTTTGGGGTAGCTTTTACTTCATTTGAAAATCCAGTCAATCTTTTGGATTTTGTGTAGGCCTTTACCGAAAAGAAATAGGGGGTGTGGTTTTTTAAATTCCTGATCCTATAGCTTGCCGCATCTCCCACGTCGACCTTTTTGGTGTAATTTTGCGACTCCGTTCCATAAAACACAATATAGCCACTTACTGGCTCCTCTATCAATTCTTTTTTTAACTTAACCCTTTCAACAGGCCTCCAGCTTACATCAACAAACGTGTCCCCCTGTGTCACTGAAATAAGAAATGGAAAGGGGTGCCTTTCCTCAAAAGAAACTTCACCTGGAAGTCGCTCTATTTCCTTGCCCATGATTTCTTTAGGAATTTGAGGGGATATGGCTCTGCCTCTTCCTTCAGATTCAGGTGGGGATCCTGGCAAATCAGAAGAAAAAGTTGAGACCTGCCCATAAGAAAGATTGAAAATTAATAGTGTGAAAAGAGCACTAAATAAAATGACATTTCTGGTAAAAAAATCCCCGCCTTTCACAAATTCTTGCCCTTTTTGCAGGATATTCCTGTTTACACTTTCTATTGCTTTTCTCATGCTCTTATATTTCTCCCAAGATTTTGCATAGTTAAACTATATTCATATCATAAAATTTTCTAAAACCTCAAGTCTGCTTTTTTTCAAGTATGACGTATGCGGTAAGCTATTTCCTCCAATTTCTGCCTACCCCCTACTGCCTACCTTCTCTCACCCATGCCTGCTCCTTACTGCTTACTGATAGCTAAAACCTAAAGGTAATTTCCGTACCAATAAAATGGTTTTTTTCTTTGCTGTCCTTCACATTATCAAGATTATTGATATCCTCATAACCATATTCGACCTGAATAGTTGACCATTTCTTGAAGTTATATCCTGCTTCAAGAAAATACTGGTATTTTTCTTGCGTATATGCCTTGGTTAATCCACTCTTTTCCTTATCGAACCCTGCCTTGTAAAAAAAGCTATCGTTAATTGTGTGTGACAATTCAATAAAAAGATCATCCGAGTCAGTGCCTGCGTGGTGACCGAACACCCTTCCATAGTGTTTCATTGGCCACCATCCATGGCTATACCAGGCGCCCGGAACACTTTTTGGAGAAAGATTGGCATATTCGGCTCTCAATTGTAATCCTTGCGCCAGAAAAATATCATTAAACATTACCCCCAGCAGGTAGGCACGTCTATCAGGTGGATAAGCCTTGTCCTCCCCGCCCCATTCTGCATATAATTTTACGGAATGGGCCACAGGCACTAGATCAGAGATATTTGGTATTGTGAGTGCGGCGTCTACAGCAAATTCCTTGTTACTGTCACGCTTGTCACCGGCTCTGCATTCAGCGCTAAATATTATATAGAGATAGTCTGATAGATCGAGATCCTCAATGCCGGGTCTGTCACCACCAAAATGGGCGAGATAGGACATTCCAAACTCAAAAAGGGGGTGAGGTTTAAAATCAAACCTTAGACCGAAAAGTTCTGAGTTGGGTGGATGCCCAGAGTTCGCTTCCTTGTCCAATGTTGAATAGAGCAGAGTATATCTAAAGGGTCCTAAGTATCTAAAAATTGAAGGCAGAAGGGTAGCCCGTGGATTGGATATTTTAATCATTTCAAAGGGGCGGGCATTATTTGAGATAAGCAGTGCGCCATGATGGCCAGGACCCCACCAGAGGGAGTCTTTTCCCCATTCTATCTCGAAATTATCAACAGTAAACTTCATATACCCTTTGTGTATCCTGAAATCGGTTTCATCATTCCCCTCAATCCCTTTATATTTTTGATTGTAGATAATCATAGGTTGGATATAGAAAGAAAAGACTCCCCATAACCGTGCCCTCGATTGAAACTGAGCCATCGCATTACTTCCATCAAAATAGTCGATACCTTCATTATTGAACATTGAGAATGGACCATCCAGCGAGTTGTATTTAATGGAAAATCCATCCAAAGGTTTGATAAAGGTCCCCGGGAAGCTTCCCTGAATTCTGGCCTCGGAAAGTTCCTCATCATAATCTTCAGCCATTCGATCAAGGAGAGTGGATGTGGCAAAAGGGACGTCTTTCATCTCAAAATAATCAATAGCTTCGGCCATTAATCTCCCTGCTTCAGCCCTAGTAATCGGCCTTGTTGATAAAAGACTGCTTTTAATGAAATCGTGAGAAATGAGGGTGTCTATGTCTGTATAAAACGAAGAATTCAGGGGAATGTTTACAGAGGCATGTGCTATGCTGCAACACCAAAAGGTCAAAAATAAAATGATTGCTATTCTTGGCTTTAAAATAGGCATATTTCTATCAAGAATTCCATCTGCGGCTGCCTGTCTTTTTTCTGGAATCATTTGAATGTGCTAAAAGATGTAACATTGCATTCTTTTTTAGCCCCGTTAAATAGCACTGTCAAGGCCCCAGTTAAATACGCTTCTCTGTCCTTCGGAATTTAACGGGGTAAACCCCAGTTAAATACGCTTCGCTGTCCTTCGGAATTTAACGGGGTAAACATTTAACCCCAGTACGATATTTCATAACTACGGGGCAGGCGCGGTAAACTAAGCTGTCCTTCGGTCCCGGTGAAATGGTCTTTCGGAATTTCATTGGATAAAAATTTAACCCCGATGGAATAATAACTGAAAATGCATTCCACAGGGCGGGCGGGGTAAACCCCAGTTCAATACGCTTCGCTGTCCTTCGGAATTTAACGGGGTACACGTAGGGTATAATGCGCAGAGCGCGAAGCGCAATCACAGCTCCGCCCCTTGAGTTACAGATAGAGAGCTTGTATACCTCATATTTCCTTAAAGAGGGTGGGCTTTGCTTCATTGGGGTGACAAAAATTGTCAGGTCTTGCAAAACTCCAATAGGATTGAATATAGCTTACTGATAGTAATGAAAATAATAATAATTTTATTGAAACAAAATAGCGTTCAAAATATGAACATATCTTTCTGATAGTTGTCAAGAAAAAAATCAGCAGAAAATGATAAGGAATATCAACGAAAAGTGTTTGCAATACTGACGGCGGGTAAACCCACCATACTACTGGCGGGTAAACCTTGAGGGGAAATGGGCTTGACTTCTCCAGCTATGGTTCCTTATTTTTCCCATATTTTGTTATTGATTATTGGATATAGTTATTTTCACAAACTGAAACGGCGCAACCGGTTTAACTGGGGCCCCTGTATCGACTATTTCATCGGGGCGGCTAAAAAGCAAATCTTTTAACTTCAGCCTTGGGATGTTTGAAATTGATAAGCAGGCCAATACTGCAACCATTAGCATTCAAATAGTTCAGTAATTGACATCCATCTAAACCTATTGCAACGCTGTCCATTTTTTCCCGACCGAGTCGGTCGGGAAAAGTCTGCCTGCCCTGTGGAATGCGTAGCATATTCCTCCGGGGTGTACGTCCGTGTGTGTCTGCGGCTACAAAGTATCCACACAACAACAAATCCCAATATTCCGGAAACATTAGCCACCACATCATACACATTAAACGTCCGGTAAGGTAGATAAAACTGAACAACCTCCAAAACCACGCTGTAAAACAAAACCAATACCCCGGTCCACAGGACAAAAGAAATATTCTTCCTATCAAAGGCTAAATAGCACAACAACATCCCCACAAAATAAGCAATACGAGAGGACAGACAACACGGTAACAGCCACAACCCACAAGATAAATAATATTCTCAAAACCATCTTAACCCTGATTTTCATTCAACAGCGCAACAGCTTTCCTACGTTCCCACGTTTTAACGTTTCCACATCTTAACAGAAAATAACGCTTGACATTTGCGTACAGAATTAAGTACATTTTTTTAATCATAAAGGAGAAATATATGGAATCAATAAATTACACAACGTTTCGAAAAAATTTAGCAAAAGTCATTGATCGAGTCAACGATAATCATTGTCCTATCCTTATTACACGACAGAACGGACGAACATCCGTGCTCCTATCACTTGATGATTTTAAATCATACGAAGAAACAGCATACCTCATGAAGAGCCCCAAAAACGCTGAACGTCTCAATGCTGCAATTTCTGAGTTAGAAGCAGGTAACGGCATTGAACGGGAGCTTATTGAGGAGTGAAACTGACATGGGCTGAACAAGCATGGGAAGATTACCTTTACTGGCAGAAAGCAGATAAAAAAATTCTCAGACAAATTAACCGTATCATCGCAGAAACTAAACGAAATCCATTTGAAGGAATAGGTGAACCAGAACCATTGCGCTACAACTGGAAAGGATATTGGTCACGCCGTATCAATAAAGAGCATCGGTTTGTTTATAAGGCTAAAAAAGATGAATTGTTAATTGCACAGTGTCGTTACCACTATTGAGAGTAAGCAAAAAACACTAAGATACCGAAGTGAGAGACATTGCAACATTTGAACGTTACCACGTTCTAACATAAAAATATTTCTTAACAACATTTTTCACATTCTGCCAAACCAACTTTTACCCCGTGAAACATGCCAAAGGCATCCTGCAAAGCAGGGTTTCACTGGGGCTCACCCACGGCCCAAATGTATCATCCCACCTCTGGGGATGCGTATTAATCATAACCTTATCCGGCAGTAATCCCTTCTCCGCTGCATCAATAATATCAAATGTACTATGGAAACGATAAAAAGATTGCATATTATCGTTTTCAGACTTCACATCATCTTTTAAAGAAGAACTTTCCCCTTCCTTTAAATCCGAAATCCGAAATCCGAAATTGCCTTATCCCTAACACTAACCTTATCCCCATCCCACCGCCTACCAGTATCCGTCAGATAAAGTACCTCATCAAAATCCACATCAAAATAGGGCCCGGCAATAATTCCAAAATCCCGATAATCATACTTTTCCCGCAAATCCCAATTGTTCCATTTTGAAAGCAGGCTACCATGCATACAGATTGTTTCTACCGGATAAAAATTCTATGGATAACAATTTTCACATTGACATCAACACCTTTTATGTGTACGATTATGGTTAAAAAGAGGGTGAAATGAAAAATACGGCAAAAAACACAGTTCGGCGCAGCATCGCACTTCCAAATGAATTGGTTGAAGAATTGCGCACCGTAGCTCCGCCTGAACTCCGCGATAACTTCAATCGGTTGGTCACCTTCATTTTGATGGATTTCACGAGACGTCAAAAAAGGCATCAATTCGAAACAGATATGGCTGAAATGGCCAATGACCCTGATATCCGGGAAGTGTGCTCCGTTCTGTCCCGGGAGTTTACGGAAGCGGAGTACGATGGTTTGTGAATTATGATCAAGCGCGGCGGAATTTATCTGGTAAACCTGAACCCGATTAAAGGCCCGGAACAGGCGGGGCGCAGACCCGTTCTCGTGATATCAAGCGACGCCATAAATAAACAACCACTTGTTGTTTCAGTTGTAGTGGGCACAGATGCGCAAAATGTGACAAAAAACTACCCCACAAACGTACGAGTGCCATCAACTGAGACAGGTCTTCCCAAAGATACTATATTTCTCTGTTTTCAAATCCGATCCCTGGATCCCAAAAGATTTTACGATCCAAAGACAAAACAACCTCAGTTGGTTGGCACCATGCCGCCACACCGAATGAAAGAGGTTGTCAAAGCCCTCAAGCTGGTACTCGAGATCGAATAGACCCTGGCACCCTGCCACCCCGATCTCTGGCATACCCTCTGTCCCATGGCAACCACCATGAGAGCCACGCAATAGAGTATATATATCGTTGACCTTGCAAGCAGAAGCAACAACACCCGATACCCTTTAGAGAAATCAAATCGGAATGTCTTTGTAAAGAGCGAAACAAACAACCAGATTACATAAAATGCAATCAACAACTTCACATAGAGCAGAGAAAGGTCAAAAGTACCCCTTTTCCAATAATTCATCCCAAAGAATGAAATATTGAACAGAAAAAAATCAAAAAGACCCAAAGTAAAAGGAGAAATGTAAGTTTTCTTTTCCATGACAGTGGTAAATCAAAACTTTCCAGGCAGTATTAAAAAATCTTGTTTATCCTTGCCTGCCCGCCTCTGGAGGGTTATCCTGTC
>JAFDHR010000027.1 GCA_019308645.1 Deltaproteobacteria bacterium | reverse complement strand
TGCTTGTCGCCGTTTCACCCGTAATACGATCCATACTCTTGTAAATCCTATCATATGGGGAAGCCCGGATGATGTCATTCAGTACTGGCGTAATTCGACATTTTTCGATGAAAAAAAATCAGACATCGTCGAGGAGAATGTGAGGAGCCACTTTCAAATCCACGACAACTTTATCAACGAAAAGTGGGTCATGATGGTGGAAATGGAAGGAAAGCGATCATAAATGAAGAACTATTCGGCAGATATTGAAAAATGCAAGGAATCTTTGGTTTATTTTCGTTCGAGAAGGCTCTTTTTTAAACAGATGGTAGAGGAAGATATAACAGATGAATATTTGGCCTGGCTCAACGATCCTGAGGTGACTCGATTCCTGGAGATCAGGTTCTCTCAGCAATCAAGGGAGAACGTGATTGATTATATTAGAAAAAGCTTGTCTAAAGAAAACAAAACCCTTCATCTGGGTGTTTTTGATAAAGAAGGTGGTCGCCTAATTGGCACAGTGACCTTTCATGACATAGATGAGCATCACCGTTCTGCATGCATTTCGTTCGTAATAGGCCACCCGGATGCCAGAGGAAAAGGTTATGGGTCAGAAGCTGTTCATGCAGCTACGCACTACATGTTTAAAGTGAGAGGGTTCGTTAAACTTTGGGGAGGGTATTACGAAGGTCACGCTGCAAGCGAAAGGGTCTTCTTGAAGAACGGTTATCAGATCGAAGGGAGGCTCAAAGGGAAGCTCGTGAACTTCAGTGGAGAACGAGTTGATCATATACTCATGGGGCTCCTTGCGGAAGATTTCAAACCCAATCCGAAAATACTAAGAGGGACCGAAGAGAGATGAGAAAGAGATGTTCCATTTATCCTAAGAAACATCTTAAAGATAAATTCTACTTATTTTCAAAAAAGATATTTCAGCGTATTTAGAAGAGTTGGCTGATTTATAGTTGGATCCGAAAAATTGAAAAGCCCAACAAGGCAAAAGTGGAGGTTAAGAGTTCTTGCAGCACATTCTCATAGAAAATGAAAGATCCTATGAATTTATCAAAAGTGAAGGTTTGTCATCCGAGAGGCAGCGTTGGTACACAACATCGCCATGGATTCAAGAGAGACTGCCCAAATTAGGTGAGTCTGTACAGTCATTGGAAGATTGGATCGATCAAAAACAGATCAACCGTTTGGGTTTATTTACGATCGAGTTGGCTGGGGCGATTTTTAAGTATCTAGACCGGACATTCATGGAGCACGCTTACCCTATCAAATTATCGGAGATTTTGGGGAAATATGTCAGAAAAGTCTTGTTCCCTTTACTATATAAAAACGCCCTCTTGAATAGGTGGCTTGAGACCGTCAATGAACAAGGCGATGAAGGTATTATCGTAGGTAACACCGATTCGACCGATGAGACAGGGCAATTATCTCTGAACCGGTTTGCAACTCTTTATGCAGATCTGGCGAAACGGCATGCTATTCCCAAAAATGTCAGGATTGTGAATTGCCCTTCTCCGGATAGTCAACGCCTTGTTAAGGAGATTCGGCAGTTGGGACAGAGTTGGCAGGAACGAATTTTTGCCTTACTCAATATGGATCGTGAGATGATCGCCTTTAGGTTTTGGAAACGGATCTTGAAATCGATTCCTATTTCCTTGCCTTTTAGGACCCCTAAGATAGAGGTGCTTTACTACCAAAATTGTGAGCTCTTAGAAGAAACGTTTCTTCCCCTGTTACTAAGTGGATGCAAAATTCGAAAAATTGAATTTTCCATCCCGAATACACAGAAGAAAGGCCTTGAAGTCGATGAATGGATGAGAGAGGAAGATACAGTTGGAATATTTGAAAAGGCTCAAGAAAAATATGAAAAAATGATTCCTGAATTTAAAGGAGCTCGTCTTGGGCCGGTCGGCAGATTCTATTATCCCCTATTAAAAAAAATAGTGGCGCACATTGTTAATGGAATGCAATACATTGAAGAAAATGGGAATAAGATTATAAGAGATAACGGATCCATTGATTCGATTCCTCGCGTTGTTGTCACAAACGCCTTTTCAGGACTCCAGATGGTACTTTATTCCTATCTGCGAGATAAAGGAATTCCTATTTACGCCTTTGAGCATGGAATCACCAATGGGTTGAGCGAATTTGCCGAATTTCGGCACGGTTCAAACCAAATGTGCTTAAGCCATGTCGGAGTTTGTTATAATGATTTATCAAAGAACTATCATGATCGAAGTTGCAAAGCAGTGTCAAAATCTATCGTTGTTGGTGCGCCAAAGGTGACAAAGGAATTGCGGTTTAGAAAAATTCAACGCATACTGTTAAGACATTTTTTGGGGATTTCGAGGAGACAGCGTGTCGTTGTATACATCGCCTACCTCTATCGCAATAATTATATATTCGGACCGAAAGTACCTTCAGACACTTTTTATCATCGAGTGAAAAAAAAAGTGGTTTTTGATATCCTGGGACAATTAGATGATGTCTGTGTGCTGAAGCTGTACCCTACTTACCGCTATCCTGACCCGGATCCTTTTGCATCCTTATTGGAACTTCCTCGCAATGTTCGCATTTTAGATTTTTTTGAATACCGGTATCTCAGAGGATTGGGAGATGTGGTGATTTGTGACTCAGCTGAGAGTACGCTGGGTTGGGTATGGAGCACAGGGGTGCCCCTCATCTTTTTAGATCTCCCATCAAATCCTTTGTTGCCGGATGTGGCAGATGAATTTGACAAGGCTGTTTTTCGAATTGATTGCAGCAAGAAAAAATGGGAAGAAGCGATCAGAGATCTTCTGCAGCGTCCGCACGGAGAATTGTTGCGAGCTTGGAAAATGAAGGAACCCGCAAGGAAGAAATTTGAGCAAATGGGAATCTTTGGTCCTTTGGGAAATGCTGGAAGAAGAGCTGCAGATTTTATAGTTTCAGAGTCCTTGAACTTAATCTAAAGCATCAGGCGAGTAGATTAGACGAAACATATAGTGAAACTGAAACAAGTCGAACTCACTATGCACCGTGAGGGAAAAAGGGCATTTTTCAAAGCCTCGAAGTGTTGGCACTTTTAGGAGGTTTATCATGAGTGAAATCAGACGTTGTACCAAGTGCGTTCTCCCTGAAACCCATGAGACCATTATTTTTGACAAACATGGAGTATGTAATGTCTGTAGGCAACATGAATATAAACAGATCGCTATTGATTGGGATGAGAGAAAGAGGAAACTGAATGACATTATTTCTCGATATAAAGGTAAATACGATTATGATTGTATTGTCCCATTCAGCGGTGGAAAGGATAGCACTTGGACGCTCTATTATCTAGTCAAGGAATACGGACTCAAACCGCTTGTCGTGCGGTTCGATCACGGTTTCTTCCGTCCCAATCTCCAGAAAAACACCGTTAAAACGATCAGAAAGTTGGGTGTGGACCTTCATGTTTTTACGCCAAACTGGAAAGTCGTCCAGAAACTTATGCTCCAAAGCTTTTTAGAAAAGGGAGACTTTTGTTGGCATTGCCATACGGGCGTCTACACCTATCCCATGTGGGTTGCCATAAGGCAAAATATCCCGCTCATTTTTTGGGGTGAGCCCGCTGCGGAATATACTGCTTATTACGGATATGACCAGTTGGATGAGGAGGAAGTGGATGAAAAACGGTTTCATCGTATAGTCAACCTTGGAATCACGGCAGAAGACATGTTCGTTCGGCTTGAGGGGCAAGTTGATGAACGAGATCTTAATTCTTTTCGATACCCACCATTGCGAGAACTTCGTAGAATTCAATGCCGGTCGCTCTGTTTGGGCTCTTTTATTCCCTGGGATGTTAAGAGGCAGGCACGCATCATTGAAGAGGAATTGGGCTGGAAAGGAGACGAGGTAGAAAATGTGCCTCCAGGTTATGAATACGAGAAAATTGAATGCTATATGCAGGGTGTCCGAGATTATATCAAGTATATTAAAAGAGGTTATGCACGGACAACTCATCTGTGTTCCCTAGATATCCGTAACAATCGTATGGATAGAGATAAGGCTATGAAGCTAGTGAAAGAATATGAGGGCAGGAGGCCGCCAAGCCTGAATTTGTTCCTGGATTATGTGGGTTTAACCGAAGAACAATTTATGGAGATCGCTATGAGTCACAGTGTCTCTCCATATGTCCATGATCGGTCTCTTACAAAAGATGGGAAGAAGGTTCATGATTATATGGAATGGCCGAGACACGAAAAAATGCCTTTTGATGAAGCACAACATCAACTGGAAAGGTGGCGCAGAAGAAACGCGGCTCGAATTCATTCGGCGATTGGATAAATGACGGTTCGTGTAGGCATCATTGATTACGGGATGGGAAATCTCCTTTCAGTGTATCACGCCTTTGAAATAATTGGTGCGGATGTCATTCTTTGCGCTTATCCGGAAGATATTCGTGCCGTGGATAGGCTGGTTTTGCCCGGCGTGGGCGCCTTCAAAGATTGCATGAGAAACCTCGAAGATACGGGATTCAAAGAGGCTTTGAATTATGCCGTATTTCAAGAAGGCCGACCCATAATGGGGATTTGCTTAGGCATGGAGGTCATGGCCAGGAAAAGCTATGAAGGGGGAGAGTATGAAGGCCTTGGGTGGTTTGAGGCAGAGGTACTCCGATTGCAGCCCCGTGATCCCTCTTTGCGTGTTCCCCATGTGGGATGGAATGACATTACATACCGGGAAGGGAGCCATATGTTCAAAGGGGTCCCGTACTCCACAGATTTCTATTTTGTACACTCTTTTTATATGTCGTGTGACAGAGAAGAAGACGTGGAAGCCACTTGCGATTACGGAGGCCTTTTCACGGCGTCTGTAAAAAAGGATAATATTTTTGCTACCCAATTTCACCCAGAAAAAAGTCAGGACTATGGTTTGAAAGTCTTGGAAAATTTCCTCAATTGGAAACCATGATCCGGTTATGCTAAAGAAGCGTGTCATACCTAAGCTTCAAATGAAGGTTAGTCGATTTGGGGATTCGACCCGAATGGTTCTGGTGACTACTATCCAATTCAGGGATGTGATCGAAATAGGGGATCCTGTTTCCCAGGCAAAGATATATGAAGCCCAGGCGGCTGATGAACTTATCTTCCTCGATTTGGACGCCTCATCGGAGAGCCGCGAACCTTTTATGGATGTTGTTAAAAAAGTGGCCCAGGAAATTTTTATGCCCATCACCGTCGGAGGTGGTGTTCGGTCCATAAAAGACTTCCGCAAGCTCCTATCAAACGGGGCGGATAAGGTAAGCATCAACACTGCCGCTGTTGAAAACCCTGAATTCATTACCGAGGCATCAGATATCTTCGGTGCACAGTGTGTCGTTTTAAGCATCGATTACAGCAGGAAAGGGAGAAAGAAACCTCGGGTTTTGATAAATGGTGGAAGGGTTGAGACGGATCTGGATCCTGTGGAATGGGCAAAAACGGGTGAAGAAAAAGGTGCCGGTGAAATCCTTCTGACAAACATTGACCGGGACGGAACTCGGAACGGACTCGATTTGGACATATCAAGACAGATATCAGAACTTGTGGAAATTCCAATTATTCTTTCGGGGGGATGCGGCCTTGCCAAGCATTTTGTGGAAGGATTCCAACAAGGATGCGCAGACGCCGTATCAGCCGGAACCTATTTTTGTTTCAGAGATGAGCCCCCCATGCAGATTCGTAGTCAGATTAAAAATGCAGGAATCCCTATCAGGCTTCACACCTGAAGCGATTTTGTTTTAAGTCAGCTTTATAAGCGAACAAAATAGAGTTGAACATAATATACATCACCCAGACTCAAAGTCATTTGGAGAGGAGGAATATCCTTAGGAAGGTTATGGGAGAAGGAGAAGGATTCAAAGGGGCGGACGATGCTTAATTTTGGAAAAATATCGAGATTTTATTTGATGGGTGGCGGACGAATTCTATATGAATTTCTGAAATTCTTGAAGTCTAGATCTTACGAGGTTTACGTGTTTACGAGTGAACGGCGCTCGAAAGAATGGATCAAGGACCGATTGTCATTTGAGGAGTTGGTCTTGAGTGAATTTGTTCCCTATTTCAAAATCAAGATGATCGAGCAATCAGATGATTTCCTGTCGCATATCAATGAGGAAACCCTGGGGATAGGTTTTGGGGAGGATTGGACTTTCTCAAGGACGATTATTGATCGTTTTCACGGAAGACTGGTGGATCTAATGGGAATCCGTCTACCTCAATATCGTGGCGGGGCCCATTATTCCTGGCAGATATTGCGAAAGAACCGTATAGGTGCATGTCACCTTCAATTGATCAACGAGGAAATGGTGCAGGGGAAATTCGATTCCGGTGAGATTATCAGATCTAAAGAGTATATGTTCCCCGATGCCGCGATGAAACCCAAAGATTATTTTGCAACGGCCCTCAGGGAAGAACTGGCCTTCCTACAGGAGTTCGTGGAGGATCTGGAAAAAGGAGTAACCTTCAGCAAGATGCCGATTCCTGAGAATTTCTCCATGTTTTTTCCTAGACTCTACACCCCAAAACACGGTTGGATAGACTGGTCCTGGGGAACGGAGGACATTGCCTTATTCGTGCGGGCCTTTGACGATCCTTATGCAGGTGCTTCTACATATCTGGGCAGGCAGATGGTAAGGATAAAAGATGTGCGGGTAGAGTACGGTGACGGACCTTTTCATCCGTTCCAGGCAGGACTCATTTATCGGAAAACGAATAATGCGATCTTTGTGGCCACTAAAGATGGTACACTCATCATAAGGCAAATATTGAATGTGGACGGTGATTCTATTTTCAAAGAAGTGAAGGTTGGAGAAAGACTATTCACTCCATCAAAAAAATTGGAAGAAGCGATTACTTTTTCAGCCGAATACGATACGGACGGTATCAAGCTTGAAAAGGAGGGAGTTTGAACATGCAGGCAGTTTGGAAATCATGGCAGGCCTTGAATAAGCAGATTGGGAATCGAAAGGTAGTACTTTTTGGAAAATCTGCTGATTGGGCTGAAAAGACTTTGAGATATAGTTCTTTCCAGGTGGCTTATGTTGTGGACAACAGTCCTAATCTTGAGGGGACCACTTTTCATGGGTTGAGTGTTTATTCTCCAAAAAAATTGTTGGATGAACCGAAAGATGGGATTTATATCGTCATCACCACAGGGGCATACGAAAGTGTGTTTCCTCAATTGGACGAATACGGTTTCAAAGCTGGAGAACATTATTGTTGTTCTCCAGTAATGAACAATTTGAAAGTCCTTAGTGACATACACGGGCATCAACAGAAAGTTATGATTGCCTCGCCGGATCACCCGGTGTACTCGGAAATCGATAAAGATAGTGATGTCGGTGGCGGCATCTATATTTATGATATCGGTGAACAATCATATGAAAAAGTTCTTTCAGGATCCTTTCACCAGATTGCCATAGGAAAGGATGTTTACTATGTGGTACACCATACCAAAGGAGTTCACATAATTTCCAAGGATTTTAAGGTGCTTGATATTTTTCCGCTGCCGGAGGATGCTAAGCCCCACGGCGTTGCTTACTGTCCCAAAAGAGATTTGATTTATGTGGCCAATTCTGGATCGGACAGCATAACTATTCATGATGCAAAAACTCTGAAACATGAAGAAACCATTTATTTATCAGATAAATATAGAAAAACGGGTCTGGAGAGCCATCACATTAATGATCTGTTTGTTAAGGACGACATCCTTTACGTATCTTTCTTTTCGTTCTCCGGTAATTTCCAGCATGAAATATTTGATGGTGGAATCGCGGAATACGATTTAAATGATTTATCAACATACAAAATTATTATAAGTGATGCCTGGATGCCCCATAGTGTCAGTATTATCGATGGCCACCTTTGCTATTTAGACAGCATGAGAGGGACCTTCCATCGTACGGACAAGAAAATCAGTGGAAAATTCCCCGGCTTTACGAGAGGATTATCTTACGACGGACAATATTATTATATCGGTCAGAGTGAAAACAGGTATTTCGATAGGCTGAGTGGGGTTTCATATAATATCGCCTTGAACGCGGGTTTCTACTTGTTTGATGATATCACCAAGGCCTCGAAGTTCTTTGTTCTTCCGAAGTTGAGGCAGGTGCATGATTTACATGTTCTAGGGTGAAAACTGAGTCAATCGGCTTCAATAATAATCAGGACGATATCATGAGATTTTTTCAAGACGGATTGTCGAGGCTTCTGATTATCGGAATGAATGATTTGGCCTGCGAGGCGGCAAAGTTCTGTAAAGATAACGGAATCGAGGTTTTCGTCTTTTCTGGGCAGCGCTTCAAGGATCTTCAAAGTATCGAAGATGAAAACAGGACCTGTTA
The DNA here is from genome assembly GCA_019308645.1 of Deltaproteobacteria bacterium. Next base: position 15,402 of record JAFDHR010000027.1, on the reverse strand, counting down.
TGAGCGAATGGAGGCGATTGGACTGAATATCGAGGAACTGGACAAGCTCGAAGTTGATAGATTATCGAAATTCAAGTCAAAAGACTGTGCAGTTTTTAGTTTTGACAGCCCCTTTATCTTTAAAAAAGACATCATAACCTTCTTTGATGGGAAATTATTTAATGAACATGGTGCACATTTGCCCCATGGCAAGGGTGGCGGCGGGTTCAGCTGGAGAATCATGGAAGATGATAGGGAAGGCAATGTTCTTTTTCATTTATTGACGGAGGGCATTGATGCTGGCCCTATCATTCATCAAAAGGGATTTGTTTTTCCGGAAACTTGCCGAAAACCACTGGATTTCATGAAATATCAGCACGCTCTTAACAAAATAGAACTCAGGAATTTTCTGTCCAGACTGAAAAACAACCATGATTTCAAGATTATAGAGCAGGATGAGTTTTTTGCAAGCTATATGCCGAGGCTCCATACGCCATCTCAGGCTTACATCGATTGGTCTTGGGATGTTGAATATATTCGTCGTTTTATTTTGGCTTTCTCTGAACCCTATGAAGGGGCGAAGACCTTTATCAACGGAAAGAAAATATTCATTTATGACTGCTACGTGGATTCAAAGCAGATACATACACATCCTTATAAATTCGGAATCATTTATAATATTACGGCAGAAGGATTGCGGGTGGCATGTAAAAACGGCACCCTTGTGATTACGGATTTCCGCACGGAAAATTTGGAACAGATACAGTTAGGGGACCGTTTTTACACGCCCACTACCGTGATGGACAATGTCTTTTCATCGCGTGTGATTTATACACCAAAAGGATTAAAAAAGGGGCTTGAGGAATGAACATCTCGTGTCGAATTCGGTATACCGTCAGAGATGTCATTCGAGGAATAACAACAAAATGGCCACGAAGAGTATATGAATTATAAAATCAAGATAACAATATTGAAAAAGCTTTTCCATAAGGATTTGATTGAAAGCTATGCCGATAATCCTTCGGTCTGGACAGCATGTCAGAAATTCAAAGAGGGAGAGGTTTTTCTGGTAGATGAGATGGAACCATGGGAAATGCCGGATGGATTTTGCGGTTGGGCCTGGGCGGATATGCAAAAGATGATATGGAGTATGTCAAGGGGCGGTCCCAGACGTTTCGTAACCTGCTGCACAGACGGATATAGACCTGTCATTTTTAAACTGGAAAGAGTTGATTAAAAAATGATGAAAGCATCGGAACGTTTAGCGCTAAAGGACAGAATGATTTCTTTAATGAGAGAAATATATCCGTTTCAGAGAATGATCAATTCACCAGGGTTGGACAAGGCGTTCGAAGCTGTAAGCCGGGTATTGCCGGAGATTACGATTCATGAATACCCTTCTGGCATGGAATGCGAGGACTGGATTGTTCCCAATAGCTGGCATGTTAAGGAAGGATATATGCATGACTCATCGGGTTCAATCATTGCCTCTGTAGAAGAAAATTATCTGTTTGTCGCGCCATACAGCGAACCCATTGAGGGATGGTTCACAAAAGAGGAAATATCAAACCATCTTTTAACAAGACCAGATCGGCCTGAGGCTTTTGCCCTTGAGCATCGAAACGCCTATGATTACAAACTGAAAGATTGGGCGATCACACTGCCGTTCAACAGATGGCAGCAACTTCCTGAAGGTAAGTACTATATTAAAATTGATATAGAAAACAAACCGGGCACTATGAAGGTCGGGGAATACTATTTGGAGGGAAAGGAGAAGGGAATATTATGTATTGCTGCCCATATCGATGAATTATGCAATGATGACCTTAGCGGATGTATCGTGGCTATAGAACTTATAAAAGCATTAGAGAAGAAACAAGACCGTAGGTTTTCATACCAATTACTCTTGGTCCCAGAGATGTTCGGCACATTGTTTTATATATCGAACAATCGCGAAAAAATCGAAAAAACCATGGGTATGCTTTTTCTTGAAACACTCGGAGCTGGCAGAGAATGGTGTCTTAAAAAATCGCTCAGAGAAGAGGGATGGTTGGAAAAGGCTTTAAAAAATGCCATGGAAGATCTCCATCTTCCTTTTAAGGAGCTTAACTTTTTTGAGGGGTACAGCAACGATGAGCGAGTTTACGGTTGGCCGACCATCAATATCCCCGGTATTTCCCTGCAGAGATTCCCTTTCAAAGAATATCACACCAGCGATGATAACCCAGATCTTGTCAATGGAGATTATCTGCTGGAAGCTTTAGATATATGCTTAAGGTTTATTCAAATCCTGGAATGTGACTATGTTCCGAGATATACTAACTACCTTCAACCTTGGCTGACACGGAGTGGGCTCTATTATGATGCCCAGGAAGACCCGGAGAATTTTGAAATATTTAATAATCACATCCTATTTAATATTAATGGGAATAATTCAATTTTGGATCTGGCTTCGAGAACAGGTCTTTCTTTTTTTAAAGTTTATGATTATCTCGAATTGTTTTTTGAAAAGAAGTTAATAGAAAAACTGCCGGTGGTATGGGATTGAGCAAAATTTCATTGTTAATTCAAGCCGACCGGATTCCACAAAAAAACTAAATGAAGGAAATTATCAAAGCCATACTGTTTTTCCCCTCCGTAACAAAATCAAAGATATTACTATTGCTGGGAATTACATTGACCGCCACTTTTTTTGAAGGTTTCGGAGTGGCGATGTTGTTTCCGGTCATGGATTTCATTGAAAAGGGAAAAAATTTTGATGTGCTTGCCCAATCATCGAAGATGTGGCTCTATATCGGAAAATTTTTTGATTTCCTGGCAATTCCCAAAAACCTTGTTGCCCTTATGGCCATTGTTTTTTGCCTGTTGATGGTGCGGCAATTATTTAACTACCTCAAAGCAATTTACAGTTCCTGGATCACCCAGAGCATATTGGCGGATATCAGGAGTATGGGCTTTAAATGGTTTGCAAAGGCCGATATGCCATTCTTTGATTCCCGGGGAGTTGGAGAACTCATTAACGTGCTTACAGTAGATGGGGTTCGTGCAGGTGGAGGAATTTTTACATTCTTCAATCTCCTTTCCGCATCAATAGTGTTTTTTCTCTATTTCGTGTTCCTGATGATTCTCTCACCTGGAATGACTATTTTTGCAATAGCCATTATGTCATGTGTGGGAGTTGTTCTTCGATCAAGAATCAGAAGATCCGGAGAAATCGGCATAAAGGTTTCAGAATATAATGAAAAAATATCAAATTCCATTGTCGAGAGACTGAATGGTATAAGGCTCTTAAAATTATCCTCCACAGAGGAGAAAGAGAGTAAATTTGTCAAGGATTTATCGGAGAAGATAAAATTAAGTACATATCATTTAGCAAGAATACGTGCCCGCATGGAATTCCTTGTAGACCCCATGGTGATTATGGCAGGCCTTATAATACTTTATTTTTCTGCCGAAGTTTTTCACATGAGTCTGGCCAAGACCGGCATGTTTGTTTTTGTGTTGCTGAGATTGATGCCATACACGAAGGATATCTTCAATTCACGGCAGGCGCTTGCAGGTTTTTCCGGAAGCCTTTTCAGGGTCACTGAATATTTTCAAAAGGCAAGAGAAGCACATACAATTGATGGTGGTAAGGTATCCTCAATTTCTCTGGATAAAGGTATCCGATTTGAAAATGTGACATTTTCTTATGTTCCCGAGGAAACGTCGGTTTTAAAAGATATCAATCTTTTCATCCCCGCAGGGAAGATGACCGCACTGGTCGGAAGATCAGGTGCCGGAAAATCCACACTTGTGGATCTGATACCGCGACTCAGGGTGCCGACAAAAGGAAGAATATATTTTGATGAAGAGCCTATAGAAAATTATGATCTTCGCGCTCTCAGGAGATCCATTGCATTCGTGTCACAAGAGGGCTTCCTTTTTAATGATACAATTGCAAGGAACATAAAGTACGGGCGTCCGGAAGTAAGTCCGGAAGAAGTTATCAGAGCTGCCCGGATGGCTCATGCTCACCACTTTATCAAGGAAATGCCCGAAGAGTATGAAACCGTCGTTGGTGAGAGAGGGATAAAGCTGTCGGGCGGGCAACGCCAGAGGATTATATTGGCGAGAGCCTTGCTTCAAGAGGCTTCAATCATAATTTTGGATGAGCCAACGAGTTCATTGGATTCGGAATCAGAGGAATATATACAGAAGGCCATGGAGGAAATAAGGAGGAAAGAAACAATAACCCTCATCATCATAGCCCATCGTCTGGCGACCATAAGAAGCGCTGATCAAAGATCAAATTATTGTAATAGACAACGGAATGATTGCTGAAACCGGCAATCACAAGAATCTAATAAAGCAAGCATCCTGGTATGCACATATGGTTAAAATGCAAACAATAAGTTGAGTATTATTGTATTATCCAAAAAGATATATTGAGGGAACTGTATTGGAAGACATTCTTATTATTGGTGCCGGGGGACATTCCCGCGTGGTCATTAACCTTTTGCAGTCTGTGGGAGGATTTCGCATTGTAGGAGTCACGGATTCAAAAAAAGATCTTTGGAATAAGGAGATTTCGAAAGGGATAAAAGTGCTGGGAGATGATACCCTTTTAGATCGATTTGATCCAAAAGAATGTTGTGCAGCTATTGGGATCGGTGGAAAAGGTGTTCCAATAAAAAGAAAAAATATTTATGATATGTTGGTTTCAAAGGGATTCCGCATCCCTTCGATTATACATCCATTCGCTTTCGTTTCTAGCAGTGCAAAAGTGCATTCCGGGGTCCAAATTATGGCTGGTGCGGTAATACAGGTTGAGACGTTTATCGGGGAAAACTGTATTATCAATACATCAGCAAGTATCGATCATGGATGTCACGTTGAGAGACATTGTCACATCGGGCCTGGCGCCATTCTTGGTGGAGAGGTACAGGTAGGCGAGGGGGCTTTAATAGGTTTAGGGGCCCGAGTGTTACCCCGCATCAGGATAGGCGAGAGAGCACTAATCGGCGCAGGGGCAGTAGTTACAAAAGATGTTCCTGAAGGCCTTCAGGTCGTTGGCGTTCCCGCAAGGAAAATTAAAGGATAAAAGTATAGTCTGAAAAATATCAGGTAATAAGAGAAAGGAACGGTTTTGTTAATGGATGATGGATTAATCCATGATGTCTTCATCATCGCAGAGGCAGGGGTGAACCATAACGGATCTGTTGATATGGCTGTTCGTTTGATTGAAAGTGCTGCAGCTTGCGGAGCTGACTGTGTAAAATTTCAGACTTTCAAGGCTGAGCATGTTGCGAGTAAAGATGCACCAAAGGCCCGGTACCAACTAAAAACTTCTGATAAAAATGAATCTCAATTGTCAATGCTTAAAACGTTAGAGTTGCCAAAAGACGCGTGGCCGCGCCTTTTTCGTGCATGCAAAGAAAATGGAGTCATGTTTCTTTCTACACCTTATAGTATGCAAGATATAGATTTCCTCGATCGATTGGGTGTGAGTGCCTATAAGGTGGCTTCTGGCCAAATTGTTGAGTTGGCCTTTCTACGAGAAGTGGCCTCTAAAGGCAAAGCGGTTATTTTATCGACAGGTATGGCTACTTTGGCAGAAGTAGATGAGGCGGTCCGTACCATCCGGACCTGTTCCCGGTATGGGCGGATTGCCGAGGCGGCGCTTGCACCTTTGACAGTTCTTCAATGTACCACCGATTATCCTTCGCGGTTAGAGGATGCAAATTTGCTTGCAATGCGTACTATGGGCCTAGCTCTTCAGGTTCCGGTAGGGTATTCGGACCACACTGAGGGTGAGATTGCTGCAGTAGTTGCAGTTTCTTTAGGAGCGACTATAATTGAGAAGCATTTTACTCTGGACAGATCTTTGCCTGGTCCTGATCAGGCAGCTTCCTCCGATCCCCCTGCTTTCAAACGTTTAGTCGAGGCCATTCGTTGCGCGCGTGTAGCATTGGGGCACGGTCGAAAAGAACCTAGCGCCAGAGAACTGGAAAATCGCCAAAATATGCGGAGGGGTGTAGTTTGTGCTCGCAATATGGCAGAAGGAACGAAGCTGGAGATGAAAGATATCGCTTTCAAGCGGCCCTGCTACGGGATCCCGCCCAATCGTATTGACATGGTTCTAGGAAAGGAGTTGATCACGGAGGTAAAAGATGGCGAATTTATTGATGTTTTTCCCGGGCGCAGGAGGTAAAGGGAGTTTTGGCCGCGGATCTCGAAATTTATGTCTCTACCGGAAGTCTTCCCTATGATTTGCTTGAATTAATCCGACAAACAGGTAGATTTCCAGATGGTTACGGCCTGGAATTTGGAGCTGGTTTTTCGCGAGAAGATGCATTGTTTTTATTAGATGCTGCCGAGACGGACCGATCAATTCCTATTCTGATTCACAATTATTTCCCTCCTCCGGAAGGGGAACCCTTTGTATTAAACCTTGCCTCAAGTAACGCTTGGGTTAGAGATCGAAGCCTTGACTTGTGCCGTGAGTCAATGATGGCATGCATCCGGGTTAGTGCTCCATTTTATTCTGTCCATGCTGGACTGAGTGTTGATCCTGCCCCAAAAGATTTGGGGCAATCGCTTGCAGAATATATCCCTCGTAGTCTTGAAGAAGCCAGGGGGATCTTCAGGGAAAATGTTGAGGAATTAGCAACATATGCGAATGAGTTGGGCCTTGATTTGCTTTTGGAGAATAATGTGTTGGCTGCTTTTAATGCACCGGACAACATAAATCGCCTGACGCTTTTTTGCGGCCTGGAGGATTTCAGGCTTTTTGATCAATTTTTTCCTCAAAATAATGTGGGTGTTTTACTCGATATGGGTCACCTCAAGGTATCTTCACAGACCTTGGGCTTTGATCCGGAAGAGGCTGCTTACACAGTAATGGATCGTACGCTCGCAATCCATCTTCACGATAATGACGGATTGACAGACGGGCATCAATGTTTTGGCAGAAAGGCATGGTTTATGAACTTGATACCAAAGTTCCGTCCCGATACGAAACTAATAATCGAAACTCGACCTCTTTCTGGTTGTGAACTATACCAATTGATTGATCTTCTACATGATATCAGGAATTGAAAGCTATGAATAATTCCACCAAAAGTCAGATTCAAGGGATGCTTATCCAGGATGATTCGACTGTCCGTGATGCACTACGGCAGCTTAACCAGTGTGCGACAGGACTGCTTTTTGTAATAGGAAATGATGAGTGCATGGTGGGTATAGTTACTGACGGTGACATACGGCGTAATTTACTTCATGATATTTCTTTAGAAGACAGTATTTCAAAGGTCATGAACCGCGATTTTATCTTCGTGCGAGAAGGTGAGATCAGCACGGATGTCTTGCGTCGAATAGATAAAAGAGTTAAGTACCTTCCCGTGCTAGATGCAAAAGGAAGGATTACAGATTTTTATTATTTAGAGAGCCGCCCTAATATCCCGGTTGCTAAAACCCTTTTGGCAGGAAATGAGGCTGTATATGTAAACGAATGCATTGCGACTAATTGGGTTTCGTCACAGGGGCATTTTGTTAGACGATTTGAGAGAGAATTCGCAGCGTTCTGTGGTGTCTCGAAAGCCGTGGCAACATGTAATGGCACAGCCGCATTACATCTTGCCCTTGCAGCTCTAGAGGTAGGTCCCGGCGATGAGGTGATTGTTCCCTCTCTAACATTTATTGCAACAGCGAATGCAGTTCGCTATACGGGGGCAACGCCGGTTTTTGTTGATGTATGCCCAGATACCTGGACAATTGACCCCGTCGCGATTGCTTCAGCTATTAATGATCGGACACGGGCAGTAATAGTGGTTCATCTCTATGGTCAACCCGCGCATATGGATGAAATAATCAATCTTGCTTCTAAGAAGGAAATATATGTGATCGAGGACGCGGCAGAGGCACATGGGGCAAAATATAAAGGTCGGCCAGTCGGCGGTATCGGGCACGTTGGATGCTTTAGTTTTTTTGGAAACAAGATCCTAACAACAGGTGAAGGTGGAATGCTTACAACAGATGATTTGAATATTATTCGCAGGGCACGTATCCTTCGAGACCATGGCATGGATCCCGAAAGAAAATATTTTCACCCGTACTTAGGATTCAATTATCGTATGACTAATCTTCAGGCTGCGTTGGGATGTGCCCAACTTGAGCGGGTTGATGATATACTTCTATCAAAAAAGAAGATATATCAGTGGTACATTGAAGGTCTCAAGGATATTTCAGTGCTGGAGATGCCCCCGAATAATGAGTGGTCCGAGAGCGTTTACTGGATGTTTTCAGTAATTTTGGATGAGGAAAAAGCCCAGATTACTCGAGATCAGCTATTGCAAGCCCTTAAGGACCGGAATGTGGAGGGTCGTCCCCTTTTTTATCCGGCACATCTTATGCCTATCTATAATACAGGTCAGACTCTTCCGGTTACAGAGAATTTATCTCACCGAGGGTTTAGTCTCCCTTCTTATGCGGGATTAACTAAGCAGACAGTGTCACTTATCTGCGAGGACATAAAAACCATTCTCAGATCAAAAAATCGTGGTTGATCAATGATGAGGCTAAAGGCGGCAATTATTGGTCTGGGGCAAGTGGGAATACTTTTTGATGAAGAACCCGAACGTCGTGGTTCGGTAGAAACGTGGACTCATTTTACTGCTTATGAAAGGCTTTCAGATATCTATGAACTGGTTTGCGCCGTAGACCCGGATGCTTCCCGACGCGAAAAAGCTCTGAAACGCAAGCCTGGGTTGAGGGTATATGAGACAGTCGAAGCGATGCTTGATCGAGAGAACTTGGATGTTGTAAGTATTTGCACACCTGACGAGTTTCATCTTGATTGCCTTAGGATCCTAAAGAATGATGTTAAGGGAATTTTTTTGGAGAAACCCTTGTGTGGGCTTGATGCATTGAAGGAGGCCATAGACATTACAACAGAGCTACGGGCACGCGGCGTATGTGTTCGAGTTAATTTTTATAAGCAAGAGGAACCTCTTTTCATTAAAATGTTGCAACATGCTGCTGGTCAACGCATAGTGCATGTTTCGGTCCATTACAGCGGCCCTTTCACAGCCGTAGGCAGTCATGCTCTTAACTCGCTTCTGGTTGTACTTCCTGAAATCAGAGTTGTTGCAGCCAGTAGATACATCCATCCGGAGGGAAACGGGTATTCGGCCTTTATGTCTGGGGCTGATGGAATATATGCGGATCTGGTCTACTGTGGAAATCGTCATAACCTTATTTTTGAGATGGAGATAATAACAGACCGTGGAAAATACATACTGGAGCGCAATCTGTCCGTGCTTCGTTCATATCGTTTCGAAAAAAGCAAGAGATACCAGGGCTATCGAGAGTTGGTGCCTTTAGAAGTTATAAGGGAAACAGGCAACTTCCGGCGCTTTATTTTTCCTTTGGAAGAAATCGCAAAAGAAATCGCCTCAGGACGCCCAGATTACCGGAACCTTGAGAATGCCCTAAAGACCCAATTGATTATGGAAGAAATTCAGCATTTAGCTATGAGGAAAGAATTCTAAAAATAATAAACAAATTTTTCAGCGAGTAGAGTGTGATTTTTTTGATCTTAGTCTTGATATGCAATGAGGCCTTTGAAAAAATTTCATTCAATTTAAAAAATAATGAAATTTCAACATCAGAAGTACATTGAGTATTTCTAGGATAGAAATTTGTCTGCTTTTTGCTTGCACTGTTCGAGACCTTTGCAGAACCAGCCGAAAAATGTCAGTGAAAAAAGAGCGAACAGAGGGCTGAAAACCGGAAAGTTGTTGAAAAGACAGGCGAGTAGGGATATTGCAGATACCATATAACATACTGAAAAAGCTTATAAAAATGGCGATATTATGCTACTCTTCCCCCTATAATAGAAGAATTCAAGGGGGGAGCGATAGGATATAAGAGATTGGGAGATACATTCAGCTTTGTCTAAGACCCGGAGCACTCTTGCGGAGTAGTCGACTTGGCTGTGAAGTGCATAGCCATATTTCACTGGGGGAACATTCAATCTACCACAAAGATTCTGGCAGCAATCTGAGAGCGAATAAGGAAGAGGTGGGTCCGAAGCGGCAATAGGGCACGCAGAGCAGGAAAAAGCCCCAAATGAGGGGCGAAAAGAAAAGCGTAACCACCAAAAAATCAACTAAAGAAAGCATAAATCTGAAAAATTTGTGACAAATTTTTGCGCCTCTGTTGTATTTTGTCAAAAATCAAGTGTTGGAGGAGAGGGTTACGTTCATTCCAAAAAATTCAAAGGTCTCACTTCGAAGTCAGCAGTTTGCTCTTAACACTGTTCATTTTTTGGAGAAGATCCACCTGTTATTACTTTATTGAAGGAATATTCTATGATATCAGGTAATATATGTATTTGGTGTATAGCATGGTTAAATTTTCTATGGGTGCCTTTGGCAAACAAGATAAAAGAAGATTTAGGTGTCAATATTTATGGTATTTGTTCGACAAAAAAAGATTTAAATTTTTTTAAATCTCTTGATCAGGAAGGAAGTTTCGAAAATTTTGTATCAACAGATCATTTTATTGAAGAATATACTAGTGATGATTTTAGTTCAAATGATGCTGTTGAAATAGCAAGGGAAAATGAGAAGAGATACAATTTTTTATATGTTGATATTTTGCAGACAGACAGGCATTTGGGACGAGGTTTTGTTGCTGGTGCTCCTTATTTCCCAAGGTCTGAATTAAGTAAACATGCTACTTATCTGAGATCTATTAATGTTATTAACAAAATTATTTTATTTTGGGAAAAATACTTTAAAGATCAAAAGATTAAAATAATGATAGGCGCACCTGGAGGATTAATCGGTAAAACTGCATGTGTTATAGCTAGAGGTAACGGGATAGCAATTAGAACTATAGCTTGGGCAAAATATCTAGATTTTTTTTACTGGGCTACTGATGAATATCTTTCGTTTCCGGGCTTAAAAGAAAAATTTAGAAATACTGAAAGAATTCAAGATTTACAAGAAATTATTATAGATTTACCAAAAGGTGAAATTGCTGCACGTAAAAAGACTTTAAAGAGAGAGAGATTTGTTTTCGTGTTTAAAGACGCATTGAGACAAATATTAATAAGAAACTATCAGAAGATAAGGCATTTAGAGGGGCCTTCTAAATACTTTTTATCAAGTGAGTTAAAATTTATCTTTAGAACTTATTTTGAATTTCTTAATTTGCGAAAGATAAAGCTTTTTAAATTTGAGGATCTAAAAAATGAGCGATATTTTTTCTATCCGCTTCATTTAGAACCAGAGATTGCTCTGTCGGTCTTGTCCCCTGAATTTAATGAGCAATTAGCCCTAATAGAATTTATGGCAAAAAATTTGCCAGCAAATTATAAGTTGGCTGTTAAAGAACATATTTACTCTATTGGTAGGCGGCCTAAAGAATTTTATTCAATCATTGCTGAAATCCCAAATGTTTTGCTTGTAGATTATAGGGAGCACGCTTTGACCATTATGGAGAATTGTGTGGCTATGGTAGTTATTTCGAGCACAGCGGGCTTTGAAGCAGCTATAAAAGGGATTCCCGTTATTTCATTTGGAAAGCATAACATATTTAATTTCTTAGATCATGTGTATTCGGTAGAGTCTTGGATAGATTTAAGAAATGTAATTTTGGAGATATGCGATAAGTATAATAATAGAGAAGCTTCTTTTTTAAGAAAGAGGGCAGGGTTAAATTTTCTCAATACGATGATAGATTTATCAATGGATATTCCCGGGATGAAGCTTGCACCAAAAGGTTTTGAAATCAAACTAGAGTACCTAAATTTATTGGTGCAAAGGTTATATGAATCACTAGAAAATTTTCAATAAAAGAATGCTGATTAATGAGTTAATATCATCGTGGACTTTGTCTGATTACCTCTCTCCGACCAAATATGAAATGAAATCATCAGTTTGCTTTTAGACCTGCTCACATTTTTGAGGAAAGACCAAAGATCATGAATGAAAAACCTATATATATTGTTCATTGCGTAGATGCTGAGGGGCTCTGAATGAAACAATACAGGAAACCTTTGTACGGCTCTATAATATATTCGGTATCGATATCATTAACCCCGGGTGGTACACTTTTACTTTCCCATAACTGGTACATTTTTAGTTTCCCCTTGACACCGGAGGTTGATCATTCGACTGCTTCCAGCCCGTAGGTTTTTCGAGGTTTAGAAGCAGATTGAGTGAGAACACCATGAGGGAGTTGAACAGTGCTGTGCCCTGTGAAATGCGAAGCATATTTCACTGGGGAGGTATTGGGGGAGTTTGCGAAGAGAGGATTGAGCATAAACGAAGGGATAGCCTCCGGCCCGGCTTCCTGCTCGTAGAGCATACAGTTCGGAGAGAGAGCGGTAGACGCGAGATTGGTAAAACCGGCGAGCCGTCCCAAAAGAAGAGGGAGAAGTGTGCCCGAAGCGGAAAGAGGGCACGCCGGGCATGAAAAAAGCCCCAAATGAGGGGCGAACAGAGGGGCCTAACCACGAAAAATCAACCACGGAGAGTATCAATCTGAAAGACTTGTGACAAATTTTGTCAGAAATCGAGTTGGGGAGGGTCAGTTTGTGTCTCTTCCTGGAAATTCAAAGGTCTCATTTAATGGACAAATTCGTGTGAAGAGCTATATTTTCTAAAGAATAGATTTCAAGAATTCTAGAGTATTAACATTACTGGAAATTGGATCGAAAAATCATGTCAAATTTGGTATTTATTGCAGGGCCGGGAAGATCTGGTTCAACAATTTTACAGGCTAGTCTGGATAGTCATCCAGAACTGCTAGTTTTTCCTTTAGAGTTTGATATCCTTTTCACTTTCAAAAAAATAGAGAGAGAAAAAGGGATCGTATTAGTGGGGGATTTTGTAAATTATTTATATAAAAACACAAGGTTTTATTATCTTGGAAAAGTTATGCCAATGGATTTTGGAGACAACTTGGATCTGACAAAAGTCTCTTCTGAAATATTCTGGAAAACTATGATGGAGCATGAAAAAAAGATAGTAACACCTTCTGATATTATAGATATTATTTTCCATGCTTTTAATAAGTCCTTGTTGAATATAAATGAGAAGATAAAATATTTTGTGATAAGGTCAAACAACCTCTTTTTATCAGAATATAGAAAGTATTTTAAAGGGGCTAAATACTTATATACGATAAGAAATCCTGTAGACTTATTTATTGGATATCTTAAATACCATTCTACTTCTGGATATTCATGGGGACATTTTAAAGTATATAATAATCTCACTGAAAATATTTTGAATTTGATAAAAATATATCTCACTAATGAGATGATGAATTATGATGGGAATGATACAATGAAAGTCAAATTGGAAGAATTAGTTGGCAGAAGCAAAGATGTGCTTGATCATATAATAGAGTTTCTTGAGATAAAGTATGATGATATATTGAAAAGATATACTTTGCTAGGCAGAAATTACAGTGGAAACAAGATACAAAAAATGTCTCCAAAGGAGAAGGGAATAATTTCCTTATTAAAAGGAAGAGGCTATATTACAAATAAGGAATTTATAAAATTAGAAAGGCTTATAAGGAATTTGCCTGAGTGTTGCTATGATAAACAGGAATTATTAATTTATGCAAAGAGTATAAGAAAATATATGTTTTCTGTATATTATATGGATATTATTAGAAAAATATTTTATCAACTTGTCAAGTTTGATTTCAAATTAAGCAAATTTTCATATTTATTTCCTCGCGACTACAATTTGTTATCAGATTGAAATTTTTGCAGTATAGTGGACTTAATAACGGACTCCAGGCAATATATTAAGGTGGAAATTGAAGAAAGGGGGTCCAATGAAACGGCGGAGCTTTTCAACTGAGGTAGTCTTGGAAGCCATCAAAAGGTAACGTTCCGCAAATGAACTGGCACAGTGGGGTTCATGTAAATCAAATTAATCTGGAAGAAGCAACTGCTGGAGGCAGCCCCCAAAGTATTCAGCCTGAACCGGGACAATGAAACTGATCGTTTAAACCAGGAGTGTGATCGGCCATATCGGAAAGACGGTAAACTGCAGGGAGAGGTGGACTGGCTTAAAACCTACCCGTGCACAGACGGGAAAGACTGGATTACTCGATTGAGCATTGCCGAGAAACGAGTGATGATGGAACCAAACCATAGGCGACTAAGGGTTCGAAGGCAATGTGATCTGAGAGGATTGACACGATTCAGTTACTATCGGGAACCAAAATTTGAGAAAGAAGAGGATCTGGAGCTAAAGAGCCTGATTGACAAAGAATAAACTCGTCACCTTTTTTCGGGACTTACAAGATACGGGGTTTCCTTTAGAGAAAAGGATACAAGATAAATCGGAAACGGGTGCAGAGATTGATGCAGCTGATGGGTCTGGAATCCATAGCTCCGAAGAAACGGATGACTATTTCGGACAAAGCACACAAGATATATCCGTATCTTTTGAGAAGCCTGGAGATCACTTATTCCAATCAGGTTTGGTGTAGTAATTTGACATACATACGCCTAAAAGGCGGTCTTGTTTACCTGACGGTGATGATAGACTGGGATAGCCGGTGCGTTCTTTCCTGGAAGATCTCAGTGACCATGATGGAAGAAGGCTTTTGCGTCAGTGCCCTTGAACGGGCCTGCGGTGCTATAGTCCGCCTGAGATGTTCAATAGAGATGAGGGAGAAGCCTGTATACAGGGAGTGCGCTCACTGGTGTCCTGTAAGATCAATGGCATCCGGGTCAGCATGGACGCTTGCCCGCCATCAGTGTGGCGGGGCAAGGACCGGGCCATGGATAACATCATGGTTGAAAGGTTGTGGTGAATAGTGAAATATGAAGTTGTTTATACAAGGGACTATGAGAGAGTTGAAGAATTGGTAAAGGAGCTCAGGACATATTTTAAATTTTATAACAACAAGAGGCCACACCAGACCTTGGGAGGAAAGACACCGAGGACAGGTTTTACTGGGGTGCCTCGTCATTAGGGAAGGCTGCTAGACCATGAGCCCCATCAGGACCGTTTCCATACATCTTAACCTTGCCCAAAAGTGGTCTTGACAATGGGCTACCCATTATTCCCGTGTTTCCTCTCTGCTTATAATGATTGGACACTCACCCCATGATAAATTAATGGACAAAACGAAAAAGGTGTAAGCTGTGGAAAAAGAAAACCTTGCGCTGTGTGGAGGTAAGCCGGTTCGCTATAAGCCATTTATGTCTCGGCCGTGCATTGGAAAAGAGGAACGTCAAGTAATAGAGGACTGCCTTAATAATAAAATGGTCTCAAGGTTTATTGGATCACCTGTTGGGAATTTCAGAAAGATTTTGTCTCTTCCTTCCAAGGAAGCAGTACAAATTGAGGAGTTTTGGTCAATTCTTGGGGGACCATATGTCAGGAAGTTTGAGTATGAATT
>JAFDHR010000026.1 GCA_019308645.1 Deltaproteobacteria bacterium | reverse complement strand
ATTGTGGCCGACCCTCAGAGTCATAGTGCTATTTGCTTCTTAGGATAAGCTGAGTCGCCATAATCCAGGGTTTTCCGTGGGGCGATTATTATCTCCCAGGAAATATGGCTGGGCTAAAAATATATCGAAAGCTCTTTACAAAATATTTCTTTGCTAGAATAGAAAACCTATCTTTTAAGTATCAGTAATACAGAGACGTATTATTGAAGGAGACAATGAAGTCCGCAGTCTACCAAGATGTAGCCTGTGGATTTTTTATTTTTAGTTGCTTGAATTTATAATTAACAAAGGGAGGATTTAATTATGTCGTTTAGCAAACCAAATCGTAGTGCTGCAACAGTGACCACGACCCGCGTAGAACCAGCACCCGGTTCCGGCATCTGCACCACCTGCCTAGATGGTTGTGAGGGCCCTTGTGAGGTGGGGCGCTCTGCACTGAAAGGACGTGAGATGATTTACCCACAACCCTTTGGTCTGATTACTGCGGGAGCGGAAAAGGATTATCCGGTGGATTTCTCTCACTTCAATATCCAGGGAACATGCGTGGGCGCGGTTGGTATTGAGGCTGACCCAGATGTTGCCACTTTTCCGGCAGTGGACTGTACCACCGCTTTAGGGGCTGACGGCGGCATCAAGATGGATTTCCCTGTATTTATTGTTGCAGGAGAAAACATTTGTGGCATGGATCCACAGGCAGAGTTCAAGAATGGCAAGATTGTTAAGTCGCCCGAAATGGAACGTCGGATTAATTCATTCAAAAGATGGTATAATGACAAAGGCGGAGTTATTGTTCAGGCTAATGTGGAAGACACTAAACTTGGGGTACCCGAGTACGTCATTGAGAAACTGGGTGTGGAGATATTCGAACTGAAATGGGGACAAGGCGCAAAAGACATCGGGGGCGAGGTGAAACTGCCAAGCCTGGAGAGGGCCTTACAGCTCAAAGAGCGCGGCTATATCGTGCTCCCTGATCCCACAAATCCAACTGTCCAGACTGCCTTTCAGGCTGGAGGTATCTCTGAATTCGAAAGACACTCAAGGCTTGGCATGGTGGATGAGGATTCTTTTCATCAAAGCGTACAATATCTTCGTAACATCGGTGCAAAGCATGTGACCTTAAAGACTGGTGCTTACCGACCTGTTGATCTGGCTCGTGCCATAAAATACTCGTCCGATTCAAAGATAGATTTATTGACTATCGACGGTGCAGGTGGAGGAACAGGTATGAGCCCCTGGAGAATGATGAATGAGTGGGGTATACCAACCGTTCAACTGGAAAGCCTGGCCTATCAGATGTGTGAACGCCTTAAGGCAAAAGGCACTTACATTCCTCCCATTGCCATTGCTGGCGGGCTTTCATTGGAGGATCACATTTTTAAGGCCTTAGCCCTGGCCGCGCCCCATGTTAAAGCTGTCTGCCTGGGGCGGGCCATAATGACTGCCGCTATGGTAGGCAAAACTCATGGTAGCTTAATGGCAGAAAAAATGAACTCGAAAGGCCAAGATATTGAAGAAGGGTACTTTAGGCTTTTTACCGTTAGCTCGCAGTTAAAAGAGCGATTTGGGAAAGATTTCGCCAATATTCCTGCTGGGGCCATTGGTATGTACTCATACCTTGATCGTCTACGACAAGGCCTGCAGCAACTCATGGCAGGTGCAAGGAAATTTTCCTTAAAATATATTGATCGCAATGATCTGGTTGCTTTAACCCGGGATGCAGCGGATGTGTCTGGGATTCCCTATGTTATGGAATCAGACCAAGAAGAGGTCAATAAAATTTTAGGATAATCTATCGAACGGAAGGAGATTAAAATGCTCAACATTATTTGTAAACATGCATGTAAGGATTGCTACGCTCGTAGGGTTTGTGCATTACAGGCTATTGAGGAACAAGAGGGCGCAATATACATAGATACGGAAAATTGCATAGGCTGCGGGTGTTGCAAAACGGCCTGTGTCACTTTTGGTTACAAGGCCCTGGAAGATAAAACAACTGAATGGCTCATGGGGGCGACATAGTATAAACCTTAAGGCTTTTTAAAGGCCTTCACTGGAAATGTACAGCGCCCTGGGCAATCAAATGTAAAAAGGAGCCTGCTATGAACAGCAAAAACTCAAAAAAAATTCACGCCACGGAGTTCCATTGCCAAACACCACTCAAATTCTATGAGCACTGTAGCTCATGTCCCCAATTTGATGGATGCTCTGATTTGGCTTTGATCAAGAAAATTCTTCGCATGAAAAAGGATATTAATTACAATAGGGATCTTTATTCGGCAAGAGGTGAGTTAGAAGGGAGTAGACATAGTGTAGATTCTAACGCATTTCATTGCGTTGCGCCACTCTACTTTTTTGAAAAAACTCGAAAAAAATGCCCACATGAGGGACATTGTCGCGAAGAAGGTCTGCTTCTGACTCTGCTGACAGGAAAGAAAAAATTGGACTATAACCAGAGAGTGCCAATATAATTCTCCCAAGTCTATTCCTTGACGAAAAATACTTTTTTTGATAGTTTTTCATTAAATTTCACCATAGCATATTAATTATGACAAAAGGGGCACCATGATCTTAATATCAAGACTCTGCTTCTCATTAAGAGATGTGGGTTTTTGTGTGTGTTTCAGCCGATACGAAATATTGAAGAGTATTGCTAAAACCGTATGGCTTATAGGCTTAATTGAATGTTAGAATAGAAAAATGAAAATAATGAAATTATAGCTTTTGTTAAGAGTAAAAAAAGAGAATTGGTTTATGTCAGAAAAACTAATTATTACCGATAATGATATAAAGAGGTTAAAAGAATTGATAATGGTAGCGAGAGAGTTTGGCAAGGAAGACGAAAAGTATCTAAAGGATTTAGAGGGGGAATTAGAGAGGGGGAAAGTAGTTAAATCTCAAGACATTCCTGGTAATGTTATTACGATGAATTCTAAAATTCGTCTGCGGAATATAGATACTCAAGAAGAAATGATTTACCAGTTAGTTTTTCCTGATAACGCTAACGCCAACCAAGGCAAAATTTCTATTTTAGCACCAATTGGCACTGCATTGCTTGGTTATAAAGTTGGAGATATTGTTAAGTGGAAGGTGCCGGCAGGATTGGCGAAGTTGGAGGTTGAAGATATCTTATATCAGCCAGAGGCTGCTGGAGATTATCACTTATAGATAATTAAGTATAATGAATGTCGGGATTATTATTTCAAGCAATGATGCTGAGACCTGTTGGGTTGCGTTACGATATGCTACCTTTCATCTCATGCAACATGACGAAGTTAAAGTCTTTTTTGTGGATTCAGGTAGGGAGTATCCTCAAATAACCTCGACTAAATTTAACATTTCAGAAGAAGCAGAAAAATTCAAACAAGCAGGCGGATTAATTTATGTTTGCGACAGTAAAAAGAAGTTAGAAGAGTATTTAAAAAAATACTTTGTTCCCTTCATATCAAATAAAGAAGCCGTTGATATAAGTACTGATGATAAATTTAGAAGTGTTAAGAACTATAATGTATACATTCGCAACTTCAGGAAAGTGTGCTGAATTTAATCTGGAAATCAGGGAAAAAAGGCATCTTTTGAAACGTAAATAATGAAAAGCAGTGCTGTTGGCTGAAGTAATGATTTACGGTTCATCTCCCATTTAGTTGGTAATTTTGAGCATATCTTATTGGATAATACATTGATATTAAAGAAGTTAATTAATATGAAATATCAACATGTATCTTTCTTGTGCCCTCTTAATGATAGCAATTTTGTTCAGTGTAATATACCACTTGCTAAACCACATATGAGATTTCGACAGAATGCGGTGACCGCTAAAGGAAAAAATATATATAGGCATAGTCATTCCATTAAGTATTATATTAATAGGTAGTGTATAACATTAATGTGATTCTACCAACTAAATGGGAGATGATCCTGATTTGTAAATAAAAACATCTAATCGGGTAAGGGGGAGATTTTAACTCCCCCTCCCCACACCACCCCCGATAAATCGGGATTCCCGCTAAAGAGCGGGATTCACAAAGGTTATCGGGTCGTAACCGGATAGTGAATCCACCAGAGGCGGACAAGTGTTCACCCACAATTTCTTGATAGAGACCAAACCTTGTTTCTCAAGCCACAGGTTCGTCATGCCAGTTTGTGTAGCCAGTGTACGAGAAAACCGCTAGTATCCTTTCCGGCTTAATCACACCACTATTGCGGCATTAAGTGAGGTACTGAGTTTAAGCAGCTCCCGGACTTTTGTACGCGTCTTGTGCCACTGTTTAAAGAAGCACATACGCACACGTCGCCTTAGCCAATTGCCCTTTAACGCGCAAACGATCACTTATCTGATCAAGCAGTTTTCGAGAGGGCTTATGGCCATGTTCATTGACATTAATCTTGTCTTTCTGCATAATAAAAACCATACATTATATTTTATTTATGTGATTATAGATTAATATTAGAATAGATAGAATGTTAACTTATTATGTAGAATTATATTCTAACTACTAATTGTTGGGCAGACAATTCATAGATTCACTAAGAATATAAGAGCAAGAACATACAAGACAGTGTTAAAAAACCTTCTTAAAATTATAGAAAGGTAGTACTGAACCGTGTTATAAATTATGTGTTGAGAACATGAAATATTCCGCCAACATTGAGACCGTCAGATTTTCTCGTGCTTCAGACCTTGACAATCTCGAGTTCCTCTATGCCACATTTATTACACATTCCTTCCCCAAGCACACCCATGAGACTTTTGCCATAGGGGTCATAGAAAGAGGTGTGCAGGCTACCTACTATAACGGCTCGACTCATATTGCTACCTCCGGTGACATCTGTCTTGTAAACCCCGGTGAGGTTCATACCGGATTTTCGCCTCATGAATCCGGGTGGACATACAGGGTTTTTTATCCAGATGCCACCCTTCTTCAAAAGGTCGCAAGAGAGGTTTCGGAGCATACAGGACAACTTCCTCATTTCCCTTCCCCCGTCATCAAGGATCCCCATCTTTCCTCGCGTATCTTTTCTTTCCTGAAAACAATTGGGGATTCAGATGTCTCGTTAGAAAAGGAATCTCTTCTTTTGTCAGTCCTTGCGCAAATGATTCAGAGGCATGCCGATATAAAAGAAGATCCGCCCCTTGTCAGGAAAAAGGAGGGGCCTGCCGTAAAGACGGTCCTTGAGTATCTGGATGCCAACTTCACGGAGAATGTTGCCCTCTCAGAACTATCAAACATAGCAAATGTCAGTCAGTTCCACCTGTTGCGTCTTTTCCAGGCCACAGTGGGTCTACCGCCCCATGCATACCTTATTCAGAAGCGGATAGCCTACGCCAGGGGCCTCCTCTCCCAGTGCCTTCCCATTTCGCAGGTTGCCCTTGAAGCCGGTTTTGCCGATCAGAGCCATTTTACCCGTCGGTTTAAGAAAATCGTGGGTGTTACTCCAGGTCCGTACTGCCGCAATAGCAATTCTGTACAAGAAAGCAACTAAAAATCCCTGCATAATGCCTGCGATAGATCCACATACCCTGTTATGAGGACTGGGAAAAGTATTCACAAGCAGAGGTATTTTTCATGATAAGAAGGTGCAAAGATACTGATTTTGAGGCGATTCTTCGAATCATCAATGATGGGGCAAGGGCATATAGAGGTGTAATACCGGAAGACCGCTGGCATGATCCCTATATGAGGCCCGAAGAATTGGGACGTGAGTTAAGAGACGGCGTTCTTTTTTGGGGGTATGAGGAAGAAGACTGCCTGACAGCAGTCATGGGCATCCAGGACAGGGGCGATGTGACACTTATCCGCCATGCCTATGTTCTAACATCCCGGAGAAACCACGGAATAGGTGGACGGCTTCTCCGGTTTCTTGAAGCCGCAACAACAAAACCGATACTGATAGGCACATGGTCCGCTGCCACCTGGGCAATCGCTTTTTATAAGAAAAACGGATACAGACTCCTTAGGAGAGAGGAGAAGGACCGACTGTTGATGACCTACTGGACGATACCTGAACGTCAGGTAGAAACATCCGTAGTTCTTGCCAATGCTCAATGGAGGAGCCTATGACCGGCACAAAGCAACATAGGTTCTTTTATGGACATCTTCTGGTCTTTTCAGGGTTCTTGATTATGACTTCAATGTACGGCACACTCTACTCCTTCGGGGTCTTCTTAGAACCCTTACTGAATGAACTTGGGCGGACAAGGGCGTCCATTTCCGGGGCCTACTCGTTATGCTTTCTCCTCAGCGGTGGATTGGCCATGGCTGCCGGATGGTTTAATGACAGATTCGGTCCAAGAGTGGTCATATCATGCTCCGGTATACTCATAGGCTCAGGTTATCTTTTACTATCGCGGACAAACACCATCCTGGAACTCTATTTGTACTATGGGCTGTTTGTAGGTACGGGTATGAGCGGCGGCATTACCCCCGTGCTTTCCACAATCGCCAGGTGGTTCGAAAAGAGAAAGGGGTTAATGACAGGCTTTACAATCGCCGGTGTCGGGACAGGAACACTGATTGTGCCCCCTATTGCGAACGTGTTCATTTCTGCTTATGGATGGCGTATTTCTTTCTTCCTTATAGGGGTTGTGGCTTTTGCTGTGATCTCCGGGCTGGCACAACTCTTTGTACGGGATCCACTTGGCAAAGGTGTGCTGCCATACGGCTCTGAAGGCGCAATGATTGACCTTCCTGAATTTGACATGGAAGGACTCTCCCTTCAAGATGCCTGCCGTACCGCGCAATTGTGGATAATCTTCGCCATCTATGTCTGTTCCGGTTTTTTCATCCAAATTGTGCTGGTGCATATTACGATCTATGCGATCTCTTTGGGGGTTTCGCCATCCGGGGGAGCCATGCTTTTGTCTGCCATTGGTATTGGTAGTCTTGCCGGCAGGATCGTTGGGGGCGCAGCCTCCGATAGACTGGGAAACAGAACAATGATTATTACCGCGTCGATCCTAATGTTGGCCCAATTCTCCTGGCTTTTGTTGTCAAGGCAGACATGGATGCTCTTACTCTTTGCAGTGCTCTTCGGTCTGGTATATGGCGAGATATTGTGCATGATGCCTTTGTTACCAGCCGAATTGTTCGGACTGAAGAATCATGGAGCGATTCTGGGTATTATTACCTTTGCCAGCACAATCGGGGGCAGTATGGGTCCTGTGCTTGCTGGCGCCATCTTTGACACATACGGAGGCTACAAGATTGTATGGCTAACCTGCATAGGTGTATCAGCTGCCAGCTTCATTCTGTCTATGTCTATAAAAAGTGTCGAGTAATAGAAGATAATAACAAAAGAAATTGATGGAGGCGATTGTCTGCCGAATTGGGTAGCCGGGGTTTTTCTCCCCATCCTCCACACCACTCCCAATAAATCGGGATCTACACAGGCCGGTTCATAGAGACTATCGGGTAGTGGACGTATAGTGAATCCGCCGGGCAAGCCAGCCAGAGGCAGGCAAGTGTTCACCTACAGAGCCTAGATAGATACCAGTCCCTGCCCTTCCAACCACTGATTCGTCATGGCAGTCTGGGTAGCCAGTGTACATGACAAGCGCCACGAACCCTTACGACTCAGTCCCACCTATATAGATGGTTTTAAGAACGTACCGAGTTTAAGCAGTTCACGCACCTTTGTGCGGCAGTAAGGCAACTGTTTCCAGTAGCACATACGCACACGTCGCCTTAGAATTGCCCTTTCACACGCAAACGATCACTGACCCTATCAAGCAGCTTTCGCGAGGGCTTATCGCCATGTTCATTGACATTAATCTTGTCTTTCTGCATAATAAAAACCATACAATACATTTATGTGATTATCAAAAAACATTAAGATAGATAGAATATTATCTTGAATATGTAGAATGATATTCTAACTATTAATTTGTTAAGCCTAGAATTTAAATTAGGTAAGATCTGGAAAGTACAAAATGCTTTTTGACGATAATTGGTTTGATTCAGCATCTAAGAAACAACGTGGAAATCAATGGATTGATGATGTAATGGACCAAATTAACGTTACTGGTGGAATCTATCTGAATACACTTCGCCTCTGGTTCGAGCGATTTCCTGGATCTAAAAAACAAAAAAAGCATTTGAAAGATAGAATAGAGAGTTTCACCAACTCTGATCATCTCGGGGGTGTAAATGAAATCGCCTGGTGGGAGTTTGTCAATTCCTTTGGGTGGACTGCAAAACCGATTGATGCAGGAAAAAGGGAAACCCCTGACTTCAATGTTATTAAACCTGAAGAGTTTTTCTGTGAAATAACAACCTTGAATTTGTCAGAAAAAGAGAGGAGTTCGCTTGATTCCGGGGAGGGAGTTTCACTGGATCACAATCGGAGCATTGAAAGAATTATAAAAAAAGTTGTCAGCGAAAAAGCTGGGCAGATAAAATATGGGGCCTCAAGAAAAAAACCAAGTGTTTTGGTATTGTTCGATTATACATTTTGGAGTGCCTTCGCAACACAATTCTACCGTGCCCTCGCCAACTTCCTTTTAGGTGATAATCTTGGTTTCATGAAATTACCGACTGAGCTTTCCGGGATTATCTATGTCGAAAGAAAAGTTATGGATGGTAAGATCGGAATTGGCAGGGATAGATCTGCCGTTTATCATAATCCTAACGCTTTGTACAAGGTACCTGATACCGTCTTTAGGATGATACGACAATACCTAATTCATATGAAAGAAGTACCACCGATTGTAACGCAAGATGGGCCAGCGCATTGGTTCTGGCTGTGAGAATGTAATTTGTCTGTATTGGGGCTTAACATCAGCCTGGCGAGGGACTGAGAAACCCACGGCTGGTGAGCCGCATTAGGTTTATTAATGGAGATTCTTCATGAAATATTTACTAATTTCTAATGATACATTTCGGAACAAAATACATGAATCTTATGGAAGGAATGGTGGAATATATAAATTACATTGCCATTCGGACCAAAAATTTGATGAGATAATTCCTATTAATAGGACACTGAATGTAGATAAATACGGAGTTTTATATCTTGGTAAGGCAAAATCCTTTATTAACAGAGTAATCACGCTAAAAAAATCATTATTGTACAAAAGTGGTGGGCATATTTGTGGAAGAAGATATTGGAGAGACATCAACGAAAATCTTAGAAGGCAATTTCCATATGATAGACTTTGTATAAGTTTCATAGAATCATCAAATCCCGAAAAGTTAGAAAAAGATGAATTGTTCAATTATTGTTACAAATATGGCGAACCACCTCCATTAAATAGATTTGATTAATATGAAACCTAACCATGCTACTCAAGCCGACCGCCTCAGCGTAGCACTATTTTCAAATACGATGGCTTCGATATAAATTTTTTGAAAGTGCTTTTATCAGCCATAATTTGGCGTCGGCTTACCAGCATTATATGGCTAATTTTAAATATGAATAATAAAGCTCAGTTAGAAATTTTTTTAAAAAGAGTTGAAGACCTCAAAAATACAAAAATAGTTCGAGAAGGGTACGATTCAGGATTTAATCTAAATTGGACAAAAGAAAGCGGTGTGCTAGAATTTCAATTCAATCAACCTGATGAAGATTTGTTCCGTTCTCTGCTCTTATCTTTACGACACTTTTTGCAGGAAAAAGAGCCGACCTTTATAAATCGTATTTATAATATTTGTCATCTCTGTCTTACAAACGAGAAACATAAAAATTATCTTGTTAAATCAAGAAAATTCTTAAACGAGGCAATGAAATCTACAGGTGTTCACCTGGATATAGACCAGAAGCATTTTTCACCAAGTTATGTTTGGGATATATACATCAATGGTTTGTACTTCCATAGTGACGTGGAAAAAGCGGACGTAATTATAAAACTTTCAGAGCATGAAAAAAACCTCGTTAAAAACGAGCTTTATGGATTCGTGAATGCATGTATCAAACAAATAGTATATGTTGGTAACATCGTCAATAATGCCTTTTCTAAAAAGGAAATAACCTTTGAAAGGACCATGCAACCTAACCTTTAAGGATTGATGCGACCTGAAAGGTCGAATTCAATCCAATGTTCAAGAAGCCCGGTTAAATTTTGGCACAGTTGTTGTTATAGGGTATTGCTTCGAGGTGGTATTTGACAGTATATTAGAAAGGGTTGGCTATATTATTATTAGGAATAATTACAGCAGGATGGTGGTACATATTAAGAAGCTCATAAAATTATTATTAGCACAAGCATCAAAAAAAAATTCCTTAAAATGAACATGCCGCGTTAGAGTTGAATACTTGCAGGATGTATAACTGATACAAAATTTGTAATCAAGAAAAATCAGCAATAATCCTGCCGCGCAAGCGGCTTACTTGAGCAACAGGATTCAGGCTGACACAAAAAGCCGGGCGCGATTTTGTGCCAATTTGAAAATATCTTGGCCAGCTTTTTGTGCAGCTGATCCTGAGGGGTTCATAAAATTCAAATAATTGAGACATGAGCAAAATATACCTTCCGTTAAGATCAAATTCCGCATGGTTTGTAGAGGATAAAGGTAGAACTGAACTTGAAAAGCGGATAAAAAATTACACTGTTCTTTATGATGAAATCATTATTCAAGATGGGCGATATGTTTGTAGAGTGGGGGAAACCGGATCGTTCGATATAATGATGTCACCAGACGCATATCCGGGCGACCGAACTAAAATCAAATTTTGCACGCTTGGGAGTAATTTTGGTGTTCAAGTAAAAGGAGAAACAATAATTGGTGGCAAGGCTGATATAGCCTATGAAACTGATTTTTACCCAATTCTATATGATGCAGGTGTAGCAGATGAAAGCTACTTTAAGTGGGCCAAGATAGACCTAAAAGATGATGATAAGAAAATAGCAAATAAAGAGGTATCTGCCGATTTGAATGATGAGGAACTGAACGACCTAATTCCAACATACTATTTTCAGAAGAAAAATGTAATAGAATCGTTTTACACGGATTCATTGCTCTCATTCCGCATTCAGATACCGTTTTTATCAGATCATAGAATGGCGCCTATTATCAATTGGAAAAATCAGCAATTAAAAATTCAATTTAAGGATACGATAGAAGATTTATTTTATAATTTTTGGTTAAGAATTGGGCTCCCCGATTTTGGAATGATGGACTGGGAACAGGTTCACAAAATAAGGGAGTCTGATACAGGAATTGATTACAGAAAAATGATAAATAGAATTGCAGAATCTATAAATCAAAATATTGGAGATTTGAAAAATAAGGCCGATTTAGAACTCATAATTGCTAGTGAATTTTCTCGTGAGCTTGTAAATGAATTGCTTCCTCGTCTCCAAAATCCACGAAAGGTTTTTTTCAACCTTGGCTTGAATTTAATACCATATGCAAGTGTGGCGTTTATGGGTACTAAAGATTTAAAGGAATTAATTGCAAAAAGAAAGAGTTGGGTCTCTCTGTTAGAAATATAAACGCCAACAATTGCGTGGTGTGGACTTGCAAACTCGCTGCGCTCCTTTGCATGCTCCACATGCATACGTTGGGACACGAAAAAGGATAAAATTAATGACCAATTCAAGGCAACCATTGGCAGAGATCTTCGGGCACTTGACAACGGATCACTCAGAAAAGGCGGTTCGATATCGTTCTCGTAGGCTCTGCCCCTTTAACAACAAGGTGCCAAATTGTACGAAGGATAAAGCAAAGAACCCGCTTGGCGTCTGCACAATCTTCCATGACGCTCGTCCGGTCATCACTTGCCCAATTCGATTCCGCGAGGAATGGATCATAGCCGACGACGCAGCCAGCTTCTTCTTCGTGGAGGGAGCCGCTTGGAGTTCTCTCACAGAGGTGCGGCTAAATGACTTGCATGGCAAGAATGCAGGAAATATCGACATCGTCCTTGTAGCATATGACAACAATGGAAATGTGTATGATTTCGGCGCTCTCGAAATCCAGGCTGTGTACATTTCAGGAAATGTGCGTAATCCATTTGAATACTTTATGAAAGACCCAAAAGGCCATGAATCAATGGATTGGTCTAAGGAACCAAATTATCCTCGACCTGATTACCTTTCATCTTCCAGGAAGAGACTTGTTCCACAACTTCTCTTCAAGGGGGGAATTCTTCACAGCTGGCAAAGGAAGATCGCTGTGGCTTTGAACAAAAGTTTCTTTGCCACACTCCCCAGATTTAAACAGGTCTCGAAAACAGATGCTGATATCGCATGGTTTATTTACGATTTGGAATTGAAAACCGAAAAAGGAGAAGAATCAGGAAAATATTCTTTGAAAAAGGTCGACAAAATTTTCACTGAGTTCGAGGCTGCCCTTTTTTCTATAACAACACCATCTCCGGGAAAAGTTGAGGATTTCATAAAGCTACTTCAAGAGAAACTCGACGAACAGCTCGAAACTCCTCCAGTGAACGAAACAATCGAAAGGCCATTCTGAAATGATACCCCCCAAACAGACAACATTGTTTCCAGAGCTTGGGGCTGAAGAGCAAACTATAAAGCCTGTTAATGTTGCATCAGTGCCGCAAAGAAGCCCTTTCCGCTATCCTGGTGGCAAGACTTGGTTTGTACCCACGTTCAGAGAATGGATCAGAAATAAATACCCAAGACCAAGGGTATTGGTCGAGCCGTTTGCAGGAGGTGGGATAATCAGCCTTACAGCGTTGTTCGAGAATTACGTAGAGACCGTTGTCATGGCAGAGCTGGATGAAGAAATTGCAGCCGTATGGCAATCAGTAGTTAAGGCTGACGCGAAATGGCTGGCGAAACAAATTCTTGATTTCGATCTAACAAAAGAAAACGTAATAAAAGAGATATCACACACCACCAACTCTATTAAGCAGAAAGCCTTTCAAGCAATTCTAAAGAATAGGACGTTTCATGGTGGAATTCTTGCCGACGGATCAGGTTTTTTAAAATACGGTGAGAAAGGCAAAGGGATTGGATCTCGATGGTACCCACGGACATTAGCTAGGAGATTCAGAGATCTTGATCTTATTGCGAAACGCATCGACTTTCGTTGGGCAGATGGAGTGAAAGTTATTCAGGAGTTTGCATCGGTCCTCGATGCAGTCTTCTTTATAGATCCCCCTTACACGGCCGGGGGGAAAAAAGCCGGTAGGCGCCTGTATCGACATTGTGATGTTGACCACGAAACCATTTTTTCTCTTTGTGAGACGATACGTGGCGATTTTTTGATCACTTACGACAATGCCGAAGAAGTTAGAATCATGGCAAGACGCCATGGTTTCCAAATGCGACTTATCCCAATGACTAACACCCACCATGCGAAAATGGAGGAACTCGTCATCGGTAAGGATTTATCTTGGATGGATGCTTATCCTACTGTACACGAACCTAAGTCTGAATATATCTCTTCAAAGATAAAAAAAGATGTCCCAAGCAGGTAAGGGGGAGTTTCACTCCCCCAGCCCCCACACGCCCCCCGACAAGTTCGGGATCTTCGACATGCCGGGCGTTAGGGCGATATTAAATTGCCATGGATATTGAAATTAAAGAAAAAGAATTTTCCCAACGGACTTTTCAGCAGTTCATGGATTTGTTCGTCGTTCCAGAAATAAAACTACGCCAAGAAAACGATTTATTGGAGAAACCGTTTAATCTTTTTGCTGCCCAAATTATTTTTTTCCCAGATGTGAGAAAACCGGAAGTCCGGCTTAATGCCGAAGTTAAGGCTATTAGCGAAGTTATATTGAAAGATGGGCAAAACCGAAAACCTGGAGATATCGTACCATTAAATGATGTCATTGGTATTGAGAAAATAAAGCTTATCGATCATGATGACCCAGACTGTGGGCATGTAACCTTACTAAAGCTGAATAAGTCTTGGCATTTTACATTTGACTTTAGGTATAATAAAAATCTTTCAGCCAGTCATTCGAAAGCTGCCAATGAGTTTTACGAAGCTGCTGAAACGGCCCACTCGAAAAAACATTGGGCTGCTTTTATTGATAATCTGTTTAGCGCCTGTGAGCTTGCTGCAAGATCTGTTCTGTTATCCATCCCAGATTCCAAATTTCGCGAGAAAGCCACGCATTCATCTGTTCACAATCGATATAATAGATCTGCAAGTATCGGAAATTATCAGCCCGAACGCAGAGAGACATATAATAAACTTTACAGTTTACGGAAAAAGGCAAGATATTTTAAAGGTAAATATTCAATTACCAATGAAGAAGCTAAAGTCTTATTGGATGGTGTCAAAGAGATGATTGAATACTCTCTTTTACGTTCAAAAACGTGATATTTTTGCTCTAACCTGTCGCTGCACGTTGACCGGAAGGGTCCTGCGGATTGAATGTGTATCACGTTTTTCACGCTCAATCTTCCTTGGCTTCGATCATGGCCAGGTCCCCCTTCCGGCAAGTGAGTTTTTCGTTAGGTTTTTGAAGCATAGGGATAGGAAGCCAAATGGAACATACGATGTCGAGATTGGGCATTGGAACTAAACTAATAGTATTCTCTGTTAGTTATGCAGTATTTGCAGGAATAGCAACTTATTTATATCCCGAGATTTTTATAATAAAGATGGTCCCTTATCGTTTACTGATAATAGCCGGGATCATTCTTTTGGCAATTGGTGTTCCCTTTTTAATCAAGTCCGCCTATGAATTTACCATTGGATTTAATAGAGGGTGTCTTATAACAAGTGGTGTCTTTTCGCTTGTCCGCAATCCAATATATTCAGCGTGGATACTATTTCTTATACCAGGAATTACGTTATTCCTTAAGTCATGGCTCTTATTAGCCACACCACTTGTTACTTATATTTGTTTCAAAATTTTCATAAAAGAAGAGGATAATTATTTGGAAAAACAATTTGGACAACTATATGAAAATTATAAGTCCAGGACAAATGAACTCGTCCCTTGCCCCAATTTTTTCAAAAATGGTAAAATTGAACAGCCGGAGACATAGGTAACAGAAAAGTCTGGATACATAGGTTACACTTTTCTACGAAAATATCTACCTCTCTTCTCCGTTATGCTGTAGATGAATCCTATAATATTTTTAATGGTGAAAAGATGGAAAAAATCTTTGATGGTAAAAAGAAGGCAAAATTAGGTACTGAAAAGAGATCCGCTGTTGTTAATGTACAAACCGAAGAAAGATTGAAAGAAGTAGCATCAATATTTGAAGAAAACGGTTGGAAATATATAATTGGATTGGAACCAGATAAACCAGAGGATATTACCGATTTAGAAATATTATTAAATCCACCAAAAACCAAGATAGCCGAAAAGAAAGTTGGACGCAATGAGCCCTGCCCATGTGGAAGCGGGAAGAAGTATAAAAAATGCTGTGGCAAATAAGGCTATTTTACCCCGACCGCAGAAAGTCACGGCTTTAGTCCCGACCCGACTTTTTGTGGTCGGGATTGTGGTCGGGATTACGGTCGGGATGTCGTGCCACTAAGTCCCGCCGTTCGCGAAGCGAATCGGCGAAACTAATTGGTGCCACGGGCTTGCCCGTGGGGCTCCACATTCCAAAA
>JAFDHR010000451.1 GCA_019308645.1 Deltaproteobacteria bacterium | reverse complement strand
GCACACTGGCGTTTACGGGTTAATGACAGTTGGACGATAAGAGCCGTATGAATCGAGAGATTCACGTACGGTTCTGTGAGGGCCTGAGGGGGAGGTTCCTTCGGGCTACTCGACCACCTGCCGGTGACTTCATCGTTCGGCTGAAGAAAAAAATATTTTAGATGAAATCCTCTTTCGTAAATCTTGAACCAAAAGATAAGTGGGATTTCGTTTAGGAAATAGGGGGCAGAATTTTTATGTTGTTTTTTAAAATAAAATATCTGGCCTTATTTATCAACTACTAAAGGAAGGAGCATCCAAATGGAAGAAAAAGCCCCAAAAGCTACGTGTTTATTGTGCAAGTCAAAATACACCGGAACAGGTATGACGAAACATTTGCAATCATGCCTCCCTAAAAGCCTTGATAATCAACGGAAACATCAGAAGTTTAAGGCACAGCCTTTTTTTCATATCCTGGTCAAGGGATACTATTCGCCTGTCTACTGGCTGCATTTGAAAGTAGCCAGTAACTCTAAGTTGGCGAATTTAGATCAATTTTTGAGAGACATCTGGTTAGAGTGCTGTGGCCATCTGAGCGCATTTAGCTATCAAAGAAATGAATTGGCAATGGGGCGAAAACTCAAGGACGTGTTGAGACCAGGGATGGAGTTGCTGCACGAGTATGATTTTGGCACTACTACAGAGCTTTTGGTGAAGATACTCGGCGAGTATGAAGGTCCAATGGAGAAGAATAATCCTATTGAAATTTTATCCAGAAATGAAGCTCCTGAAATTCCATGTGATGAATGCGGAAAAGCTCCTGCTGTACAGATTTGCACTGAGTGCCAGTGGGAAGGAGGAGGATGGTTGTGCCAATCTTGTGCTGAAAATCATGAATGCAGTGAAGAGATGTTTCTTCCTGTGGTCAATTCTCCAAGAACCGGTGTCTGCGGCTATACAGGATAAGGGAGGGAAATGGAAATAAACTTTGAATGTAAGAAATGCGGGTGCATTTTCCATTGCGATATTGGTAATGTCAGTTTGCCCGAAAACTCCGATAGGCCGTGTTTTGAAAAGAATATAATTTGTCCTACGTGCGGTGAATGTTCAATGGATGAGGTATTGTTAACTGAATTGGGGCAAAGCCAGCTTACAGAAGCGACTCTCTATTTTGAAGATGATGATCTAAGTGACTTTGGCTTTTATGAGGGGGAGTGCCAGGGATGCGACATTTTTCAACCTCTCAATGATTTAGGGCTTTGCGAAGAATGTGCTGGGAAATTAGAACGTGATTTAATCCGGAAGAGAGGTTGGGACTATACAATATCCGGTTATGGTGTTGGCCCTGCAGAGCGTGAGGAAATAAGAAAAAAAGTTATCAAAGAGTATGGTGAAAAATTGGAATTGGTAGCACCAGATAAACCAAAAATGAAGAAGCGCAAAGCTGCTAAACGGAAAAAGAAAAAGGCAAGAACTCGATAACGTCAGTATTTTCTCGAAAGCAAAGGAAATATGGCTATGACAGTAAAATTAAAAGACATTATTGATGAAATGGAAATCCAATTTGACTTTCATTCATCATATTTAAACAAGAAAACTGGCAAAATTGTCATGGTTACAGATGATCATTTCCAGGTAGCGGAAAATGAAGATGATTTATCTGACTATCCAGAGTGGGAACAGGAAGCCATCAAATTGGCCGGAGAAGTTTTATGGTCGGATGACTATATAGAATTACCTACAAAATTCGACATCCATGAGTACAGTATCATGGAGAAATTCTGTTTATCCCTGAATGATGAAGAATTAAGTGACAAAATGTACCATTCCATTAAAGGAAAGGGTGCATTCCGGAGATTCAAGGACAACATTTACGAATATGGCATTGAAGAAGATTGGTTCAAATATCGCAGGGAAGCCTTAAAGCTGATAGCTATTGACTGGTGTGAAGAGAACAATATTCCCTATGTTGAGGAATGAACAAATCTCAAAAAGGCCATATAACCATTTAAAAATATGAGAAAAATCCGCTAACAATCGGTTGCACATTGACCGGTGCTACGACGGGCATGTTGAATTTGTCTATTTTTGGGGAGCTTCAACACCTTTTACTTTTAGCCAACTTCCGTAGTGGCACCGGCAAGTGAACCGAGAGGCACCCAAGCCTTACTTATATCTTGATAACTCGGAATGAATAGAAAAGTAGTACAGAACACATTATGGATACTCCTATTGGTATTTTTATTGACCGCTACAAATATGGCAAATGCCGAAGAAAGCAATACTAAAAAAGTAGGCGATATATTGCTGATACTTATTCCTGCAACAGCTTATGGAACCACATTTTATTTGCACGATAAAGAGGGACGAAATCAATTTTATAAATCCTTTTTTACCAATTTAGGTGTCACATATGGTCTAAAGTTATCAATCAACAAGGAACGCCCGGATGGTAGTGATAATAACTCATTTCCTTCTCGTCACACATCAGCGACATTTCAAGGTGCCGCATTTATCCACAAACGATATGGTTGGAAATATGCAATACCAGCGTATATTGGAGCAATATTTGTTGGTTATGGCAGAGTTCATGCAGATAAACATTATGCAGAAGATGTTCTAGCAGGTGCGGCTATAGGATTTGTGAGTTATAGGATTTGTGAGTAGTTATTGTTTTACGACTCCTTTTAAGGAGGTCAGCGTAACTCCAATAGCAGATAATGGAACGTATGGTCTAACTATCAGTAAGAAATGGTAATTTTAAAGACTCCATAAAGGGGGACGTTGTTTTTGAATGAACTTGACAATGTAGATAAACTTATCAATTGTCGGTTGTGAAGATAGGGTATCCAGGAGCACAGGTTGCTCGTTTACCCGGTGTGAGCATATCAGCTGTGGTACGTGCAGCTCATTCTGTGGAATTGCCGGAAGTTGGAAATTATTTATAAGTCAACTCAGAAACAACGTCCCATATTATAAGAGGTGTTCTATGGAAGGAATTGAATATTTATATGAATTATGCGAAGCGTTGCCACGAAGTGGGCCTGGCGACAATGAATATACTAGACGTGCATTTAATTTTATCTCCCAAACCCAAAAACATCCATTTATTTTGGATATCGGGTGTGGCCAGGGAATACAAACCATAGAATTAGCAAAAATTTCAAATGGAAAAATCATTGCCTTAGATAACCATCAAGCATTTCTTGACATATTAATGAAACAGGCAAGAAATGAAGGATTTGAAGAAAAAATAATCCCACAAAATATGTCGATGCTAGATATGGATTTTGAGGAAGAAACCTTTGATATTATCTGGTCAGAAGGTGCATTGTATTTTATGGGATTTCAAAATGGATTAAAACGATGCCATCAGCTTTTGAAAGACAAAGGCTACTTAGCCGTTACAGAACTTGTATATATTGTTCCTAATGCGCCTAAACCCGTTGTTGAATACTTTGAGAGTGAGTATCCAGATATTAACAATATTGAAGGAAAAATCGAAGAAATTAAAAAAGAAGGATTTAACTTAATCTCAAATTTTACATTACCTGAATCGGCATGGCTGAATAGCTATTATTTACCAATAGAAAAGGAATTACCTCGTCTAAACAAGAAATATCAAGGGAATGAAGTCGCATTAGCTATTTTTGAAGGATTTAGAAATGAATTAGATTTCTATAGGAAATACTCGAAATTTTACGGTTATGAATTTTTTGTGATGCAAAAATAAATATAGGATAACCCAGCGCTTCACTGGACAGAAACCGTACGCCGTTTTATATCATGCTCGGCTGTGGCAAGATAGATTTATAGTTAAAGATAAATTATTGTGATATATCTGTTTCTGCCAGTGAGCTTAGCTTTCTTAAAGTTCTGACTTTTAAAAGAATTAGGATGAAATTATGACAGTGCTTATTGAAAAAAGAGATCGCATATTTACAGTAATCATTAATAGACCTGAGGTAAAAAATGCGGTTGATGGCCCTACCGCCGCAGCTCTTGCAGATGCTTTTCGTGAATTTGAAAAGGATGATGCTTTTTCGGTAGCTATATTGTGTGGTATCGGCAATACCTTTTGCGCAGGAGCGGACTTGAAGGCTCTCGCAAGTTTCGATAAGAGTCGATTGAATAGACTTGAACCTGAAGGAGACGGCCCAATGAGACCAACTAGAATGATGCTTCAAAAACCTGTTATTGCAGCAATTTCAGGATATGCAGTTGCGGGTGGTTTGGAGCTTGCATTGTGGTGTGATATGCGGGTAATGGAAGAAACAGCAGTTTTTGGTGTTTTCTGTCGACGTTTTGGTGTTCCTTTAATTGATGGTGGCACTATAAGATTGCCACGATTGATTGGCATGAGCCATGCAATGGATCTAATTCTTACTGGCCGTCCTGTTGAGGCTAATGAAGCTAAGGCTATGGGGCTTGCAAATAGAATTGTGCCACATGGAAAATCTCGAGAAGTAGCTGAAGAGTTGGCGGCACAAATCGCTAAGTTTCCTCAGACGTGTATGCGGAATGATCGTTTAAGTGTTTATGAGCAATGGGAGAAATTTTTTGAAGATGCGTTAAAGAATGAGTTCAAGCGTGGTATGGAATCGATTGAAAAAGGCGAAACACTTCAAGGAGCTACAATGTTTACAAAGGGCTCTGGAAAGCATGGAAAGTTTGAATAATCCATAAGTTTTTTTTGGCAACCTCTTTTTTAGCCATTGTTATTGAGGAAAAATGAGTATTCGTGAACTGAAGATAACAATCGCTTGTGAAGGGGGACATCGTGCAGAGATTGCCTGACGCCCCATTATTTCAGTTAAAGACTCCATATGCTACAAATACAGGGCTAAAATGATAAAAGGCTTAAATATAGGTATGAAATTGAATAACTATGCAATTTCTGCACGAACGTCCCCCTTCACAAAAGCACCAACGTGCGTCATATGGAAGTTTGTCAACCTAGTCACTTACGTCCCCCCTTACGTCCCCCCTTATGTTTATTAACGAGGTGATATTATGAATAAAATGAAACGCCAACCAACACATCCTGGAAAAATTATTCAAGAAGATTATTTAAAGCCATTTCTTCGTCTTGCGAGAGCCTTTGATACTACACCTGAATTGTGGATGAATTTGCAAAAAAATTATGATTTATGGCAGGCTGAGCATATATCAAAGGATTGGCAAAGAGTTAAGCCTATTTCCCCGCAGCAACTCCATGCCAATATATAAAAATCAGCGAACAACCCAATTAACCAGACCGGACTATAAAACGCCCGTCTGGTTATCGCGGGGTTAGGCACCCAAGCCTTACTTATATCTTGATAACTCGGAATGAATAGAAAAGTAGTACAGAACACATTATGGATACTCCTATTGGTATTTTTATTGACCGCTACAAATATGGCAAA
>JAFDHR010000450.1 GCA_019308645.1 Deltaproteobacteria bacterium | reverse complement strand
CTCCCAAGTTCCACAAGACTTAGAAGTATAACGAGATTCCAACAGGGACCCGGCTTCAGCATAAGAAGGGTTGACACCGATGATGATTCCGTTAGGAGTGGTTTCGATTTTAGCCAGGTCTGCAACTATGGAGATCCAGGGGAGCTTGACGATGTTCACCGTTATTCCCAGCTTGGCGGCATTAGCCTGAATCATCAAACAAACTTTTTTCTGATCCGAAACGTCCGCGGACATACCGAGTTCAAAGGGGTACTGGTCCAATTTTCCGTAATAGCGAGACTGTTTTAGTTCCGCTTCTGCTTTTACTAGATCCAGTGTATATAGCGTCAGATTGGGGTCGGATCCAGGGGTAGTGGGACCAACAGGACCGGAACGATGGGAACCGAGGAGAAAATTGTCAAGAACTTGTTGGTAGTCAGTTAAGTAAGCCATGGCTTTGCGGAAGTGAATATCGTCCG
The DNA here is from genome assembly GCA_019308645.1 of Deltaproteobacteria bacterium. The sequence continues at coordinate 2,008 of JAFDHR010000450.1, read as the reverse complement.
TTGGGGGTTTCTTGGTGTTAAGCATGATGCTCACAACCATACCATCAAAGTGAGAGGACACATCGACATTGGGAAGTTTGCCAAGGGTAGCGAGATTTTCGACGCTCTGACAATCGTCAGTGATTTCTAATTCCCCTAGGGACATGAGCGTCCTCACGGTTGACGGCTCAAGGGTTCCGATCTCTTTCACATACTGCGGGGCATCTTTATTCTCCCATCCGGCCCAGTAATCGTTGAATTTCTCCATCACGAGATATGACATGGTGCTCATCTCCTTAAGTTTATAAGGTCCGGAGCCAGCATCATTGGTGACTAACCATCCCATACCATAATCCTTAAATTCTCCGTAGGAACCAGTTTGAAGATTTGCCATTACCTGTTTTTTATTAAGAATGTAAAGCCTTGACAGCACTCCCAGGAAGGGTCCAAAGGGGTGTTTGAGGGTGAATTGAAATTTGTATGTGTCAAGGGCTTTGGCTTCTTTGACGGAAGTGGTAAAGAGATACCCATATCCCTGTCCGATAGTCAAGATTCTCTGGAGAGAGAAAACCACATCCTCTGCTGTCAACTCGTCTCCGTTGTGGAATTCGACTCCGGGTACCAATTCAAATGTATAGGTCAATCCATCCCCAGAGATTTCCCAGCTCTTTGCCAGCCAGGGTTTTACGCTGCCATCCACATTTGGAAATACCAATGTATCATACATATTGCAAAGAACAAGGGTACTTGTACCATCTGATCCAACTGCTGGATCGATATAGCAAGGCCACGAAGTGGTATTGCGAATGACCTTAACCTCTTGTTGTGTATATCCGGCACAAGATAGAATCAACACCAGGCTCGCTAACAAAATTAAAAACAATCCATTCCTTAAAAATCTAATAAACTTACTTGCTTTCATAACTTCTCTCCTTTCCTTTATAAGGTTTAATTTTTTACTTTTCTTTTTCTCTAACAATTAACAATTTAGTACTGCATTATTCCCTTCGTTCCACCTCCTTTCGCTGTCAGAGAGTACAGGTTTTAATTTTGATCCCCCATCAATGACGTGATGTAGAGAACAAGTTCATTTAAAAATAAACTGAATTGAGATTCATTCTCCATAACCTTGTACTCCCCTTGCTCAATTTTTTCTTGAATTTTTTCCAGCTCTTCCAACGGGTCGGCAGTAAAGTTTCTTATGCTTCTCCTATTTTTAATCGCTGCCCAAATATACATTATCCATTTCTTAAATGTTAAATTTCAGGCAAATTGGCTAAAGATATGCTGGAGGATCTGAACCACCTTATCCATATCCTCAACAGAGATATTTTCAGAAGTTGAGTGTTCGCTCTTTACTCCATTTCCTATGGGAATCGTTTCAATTCCTTTTTCATTGTAAATTGCTGATTCCAGGCCTCCAGTGATCACTATAACCTTGGGTTCAATCCCAACACTCTTTAAAGCTTTCTTTGCGACCTGAACCATGGGGGCGTCTTCTGAAATTCTTGTTGCCTTATAAGCTAAATTCAAATTCACCTCAGCCTCAGCTCCAATCGAGTGTGCTATTGCCTCAAAGACTTCCTTGTAGGTATTGCTTAGGGCTATGCAATTCTCGTGATTTAAGCTACGCACCTCCGCTTTTATGGTGCATTTCTCGGGAACACCATTCCGGATCAAACCGCCTTGGATAATGCCGAAGTTTGCAGTGGTCTCAGGGTCTATCCTGCCATCTTTCAGTGTTGCTATGGCCAGGCTGGCTGCTTTAATAGCGGATATCCCCTTTTCGGGCTCCATTCCTGAATGGGCCCCCTTGCCGGTGATCTCGATATCAATAAGCATATGGGAAGGGCCGCCAATCACGATTGCATCTAGCGTATCCATGTCCACAAGGACGCCACGTTTGGCACTGATTAACGAATAGTCTAAATTTTTGGCCCCTACAAAACCAGTTTCCTCCTCACGGGTGATGACAATCTCCAAAGGTGAATGCTTAGGTGTACTTATAACCGCCTCCAGAATCTCCGCG
>JAFDHR010000449.1 GCA_019308645.1 Deltaproteobacteria bacterium | reverse complement strand
ATCGTCCCCCATACAACTGCCATACCTAATCCTGTTCCGCTTCTTCCCATTACCTTTTTTGTATAAAATGGCTCGAATATCTTTTCTATATCCTCTGAAGGGATACCAATTCCTGTGTCAGAAACGATAAGAATCACATAATCACCTTCCTTCACATCATCATAACCTCTTATGGGAGTATCAATATATAGATTTTTTGTGGATACTGAAATCGTTCCCTCTTCAGGCATAGCCTCAGCTGCATTCGAGATTAAATTCATAATCGTCTTGGATAGATGAACTGGGGAACCTGAAATATTTAACAGGTCTGCGTTGAGGTCGGTTTTGAGTTTAACATTAGAATGAAATTCTCTTAGCTTTCCATATTCTGGAGACTTAAGATAATCAGATACAATGGTATTGAGGTTCACCACTTCTGTGATAGCAACCCCTCGTCGAGCTAAGGTTAACAAATCCTGGACAGTAGCAGCGGCTTTTTCTCCCGATTTTTGTATAGTTAAAATCGGTTTTCGAAGAGGACTGTCTTCGGGAAGGTCCATCAACAACAGCTCAGGATAACTGACAAGACCAGCCAGAATATTATTGAGATCATGGGCAACTCCACCTGCAAGTGTGCCGATGGCCTCCATTTTTTGAGACCTTTGGAGCTGTGCTTCAAGTCTCTGTTTTTCTTGCTCTGCTCGCTTGCGCTCGGTTATATCAACAATAATACCTCGAAACCCGATGGGATGACCCTCTGAATCCTTTATAAGAGAAACGGAAATCTCTACCTGCACTGTAGTATCATCCTTTTTTATAGACTCGCAATCAAATCTATTATTAAACCTTCCCGTCTTGTATGCTTTATTGAAGAATTGATGCAACTTGCTGGCATTATCTTGATCCATATACTGCCTGTTATTCATACCAATCAATTCACCTTTTGAGTATCCAAGGATTTTGCACATTGAATCATTCACAAATGTAAAGTTACCATCAATGTCAACTTCATAGTAACCATCTTCAATGCTTGCAAGAATGTTTCGGTACTTTTCCTCGCTCTCTTGTAGTTTCTGAAAAGAAATGGCATTGTTAATACTTATGGCTGTTTGTGATGCTATCCCCATCAGAAGACTCATATCGCTCTGAGTGAATGACCTTTTGGATTTAATGTTATCTACAAACAATACTCCCAAAGATTCTCCTTCATAAATAACAGGCGCACAGATAAAGGATTGAGCACCAGTCCTTTTGACAAATTCCAGGCTCTTTGTAGAAAGTGCTTCTTTTATCTCAGCAATATCATTTACTAAATAGGGTTTTTGCTGTTTAAAGGCCTGGACTGCCATTCCTTTAGAGTGAGGACGGTCCAGATGAAAATCCGAATCTCTTAAAAGATCTTTGATTTCCGGGTTGTATCCATAGCCGATATTATAACAAAGACGGGTCTTTTCCCTGTTGGCAAGCCAAATCCCACCGCGGTCAAAATCCAACCGTTTTTCCATGGTATCCATGACAGATTTCAGCAGCTTCTGGATATCCAAAAGCATGGAGGTAGCCTGACCAATCTCCTGAACAAGCAATGCATTATTGTAGCGGATATTAATCTCATCTAAAAGATCCTTGGCTGCATCACCCTGAGTCTCAATTGTTTTGGTTAGATCCTTCTTTTCAAGATGCTCAGAGTAAAATGAAAATGCCAGCGTCAGAGAAAAAAAGAGGAGAACAATAGAAATCCAAGGCATGAGTGGCAAGACAAAGAAGAGACCAACAGAGACAAAAATGCTGAGTAAAAACGAATAATTACGTACCCGTTTCCAGATAAGAAAAGGTGTTTTTTCCCAGGTGATAATGTATTGGCAGCAATCATCACCCTTGTGTATGCAGGTAGGATGCTCAATCTTTGCAAACTTGTTAGTGAATAACTTGGAAAGGGCCTCAAACATTCCCAACCGATTATCGCATTGATAGCTTTTTTCGTTTACGCCCGGCTTAGGGACAACCGTAACGTCCATTTTATTGCTAGCAATTTGTCTAGTTTTCAGCGTAAGAGCCCGGCTTAATGTGGGAGCAATCTTTTCAAGCATCCAATAGGCAGCTGCCGGGGATATAAACCCCAGCGTGTATTGTCTTACAGCGCCAGAGGCTTTGGAGGAGGCGGCATAGCGACCAACTTCGCGGGATAGATTTGGGTTCGCTATTTTTTGATCCAAGATTTCGCGAAAACGGTCCACCTGGCGCTGGCTGAACCAGTAACCCTGGTCTTTGAGTTGATATGCGGCGATCCCTGCATAGCTGAGGATTGGATCAATGGCCACCTCTGGATAGAACGTCTGAACATATTCTATATAATTTTTTACAGCCCGACTGTTATAGAGAGGCTCATCTTTTTTTGCTACATTATGGGAGCTATTATGAGAGCTCATATGATAATTTCTTTCAGATGAGGTATTTTTAGATAAGTTACTATAATTATATTATAGTAAAAACATATAGAATGATATGTCAAGTAGATTAATTACGCGATATTCGCCTGTAAAAAAGGCTGGCAAAATTCCCATTATTATCTAAAATATCCTACTGATTTGAATACAATTGAATCCTAATAGTTTATGCTTTTGGATTAGGAAAAACAGTAACTTATGGAAAGATGGGTCGGCTTAACCACCGAGCTTTTTAGAAATACAACAGGATCAGGAAGGATTATTTTTTGTTACCGATTTCTTACTGTCAGGTTCTCCAGATATTCCCACACGCAGCATAATCTTTCCACTCCCTTCTAAGGCCTTACGGATAAGTTGTAGTTCTTCGGAAATGGATGAAATGTTCTTAATCAGTTTTTCAATTACCGGGAGGGAATTTTCCTCAAGGTCTGCTATCTCTTGCCCACTCCCGGGCTCAACTAAGGGTCCTCGGTACCAGTGCTTTGCAGCATCTTTATGTCTGTACCAACCTCCTGATCTACCGGACTCGCTCGGGCTCGTGACAGGTATTTCTTCACCATTTTGCTGGGCAGTGATTGTGCCTTTCGAATTAGATTCTTTTAAAGTTGCCTCAGATAACGAAAGAGGATCAAGAGGGCTGTCTGACACATCTTTCTGCGGAGATTGCTCTGTGATCGCCTCAGGCTCTTGTTTTCTCCTAGAAAACTCTTCTCTTGCACTGACATGCTCCTTAATGCTCAGAGGACTGCTAATGAGTTCTATGCATCCCCTCCAAAACTTTACAACGTCAAAGCCTTGCAAATGATCCGTGCCCTTTGCTACTAAGTGTTCAGCTATCTTCTGAAGACATTTAGAGGCATTTGCTTTAGGATAGAGTGAAACGAATATCTTCTGTTGTTTAACAGCCTGGTCTATTTCACTATCCTGATAGATCAGACCAAGCGGCATAATATCTATCCTGAGGTTCTTTGCAACAATAGACTTGAATCTTTTGTATACCAGTTTGGCAATGTGTGAGGTTGTACATTGGTTAACCACAACCCATATGCCGCCTTTGAATCCGTTTAAAGAAAGTGTTTTTAACAGTGTGTAGGCTTCGGTTAATGAAGTGTGTTCTGGAGTAATGACAACAATAATCTCTGAGGATGCCAAGCAAAATGAAATCACGGTTTTTGAAATGCCTGCAGGCGTATCAACCAACAGAAAATCATAGTGAAGGAGAAAATCGTGATGTGCTGTTTCGGAAAACGATCTAATCAGCCGCATCCGATCAACTTCAATATTGGTCATATCCTCCACCCCTGAACTACCTGGGAAGATATCGATACCTTCATAATCTTTTATGATAAGGTCTTTAAGATTCAATCCATCCAGAATCGCATCCTTTAGATTATATACTGGCTGTAGCCCCAAAAAGGTATTAATATTGGGCAATCCCATATCAGCATCAAAGACGCAGATGCGATAGCCCAGCTTAGAAAGAAGGAGGGCCAAATTAAGGCATATATTTGTTTTGCCTGTCCCTACCTTCCCACTTGTAATTGTAATGGTTCTGTTCATGAATCTTTCCGGTCTTTGCGAAGTTATGGGGACTCAGATCTCAGCAGACAAGTAAAACATCATCATGCTGTTCTAAACAAAATGACAATATTTTAGTACCTGCTCAATGATTTAAGGAAGGGCATGGGTGTCTTTTTTTGTTATGCCCTTCTAATAGGGCGCATTGCCATGTCGTTTCAAAATTTGGTAATAGCAACTTGACCTTATAGTTATATGATCTGTCTATCTTACCCAATTTTGAAACGACAACTAATCTTAAGTTATATTTAAGGGCATAAGCAAAAAAAGATACCCATGCCCTAAAAAAGCAGTAAATTTCCACAGGATTTTGAGCAATTACA
>JAFDHR010000448.1 GCA_019308645.1 Deltaproteobacteria bacterium | reverse complement strand
ATAGGTGTAGTGGGCACTCCTCCCTGATGTTTGCTTTGAACATGCTGCCCGCTCCATAAAAATTCATTTGCCTTTGTATCTACCATTTTAACTGCGGCACCTACAGAAACCTTGGAATAGACGCCAGCATAGGCCCTATCATAATGTGTAATTCTGCCATAGATAACTGCATCTACCCCGAGTATTTTACCGAGCCTCTGAGGAGATAGCTTATTGATCTCATCGGGATCAGTAAAGCCTGTTTTTTTTAATCTCTGATCAACCTTGAACAGTTCTAAATCACCATATCTCAATGAGCTAAAATGATTGCAAAAAGTCCTTCTTACAATCTCAAATGCCTCTTCTTTTTTGGTCTCATTTTTAAAGGGTAAAATAGCGACCGTTTTCGGCTGATGATCCTTGAGGTATTCTCCTACCTTGTATTCCCCTTTGTACAGGGATCTTATCGGTGGGGGCACCAGATCCTTCTGAGTTGCGACAACGCAACCTAACAGCATAAAAAGAAGAATCAAACCCAAAATCATTATTCTTTTAAAATAATGCATTACTCATTCTCCCTTAACAAACACAGCCATTTTTTTTATAGTACGCAATGTATGACTCTAAATAAAAATATTTAGAAGGTCAAGTTTGCGCACCTATAAATGTCATCACCTTATTGATTATTTCGGTCGTATCATCTGGATTTACCAAGGTTATGTCAGGGTCAGCCCTGAGCCATGTAAGTTGTCTTTTTGCATACCTTCTTGTATCGCGCTGAATGAGCCTTATAGCTTCAGTAAAATTCCATTTATCTTTAAGATACCCTGCTATATGCCTGTAACCAATGGCCTGCATAGACTTAAGGTTTGAATCATATCCCATTTTAAGAAGTACTTCAACCTCATTAATAAAACCTGAATCTATCATAGATATGGTTCGTCTGTTAATTCTACTGTAAAGAACGTGCCTGTCAACATGGAGACAAAGATTGAGTGGAGAAAATCTTTTATTAGAAAAACTATGCTTTCTGGTAAGCTCAGAGAATTGGTATCCGGTGAGATGGATTACTTCTAACGCCCTTATAATCCTAACCTTATCCATTGGGTGTATCCTGTCTGCTGCATTCCTATCAAGCCCTGATAACTTTTCATAAAGAAAGGATGGGCCTTCCTTTTCACATTCCTCCCATAAGTTCTGTCTTAATTCTAAGTCTGATGGTGGACAATTAAAAAGGCCACCTAAAAGTGCTCTAACATAGAGCCCTGTCCCACCAACCATAATGATAGGTGTTTTCTTAGAATGAAGATCCTTGATTATCGGAAGGGCATGAACGAGAAATAATGCAGCATTAAATTCCTGATCTGGATTAATAATGTCTATGAGGTGATGAGGAATTCCTTTTCTCTCAGATATGGAAAGTTTCGCTGTACCTATATCCATTCCCCGGTAAACTTGCATAGAATCAGCATTTATTATTTCACCATCCAAGATTGAAGCTAACTCAACAGCTAAAGCGCTTTTTCCTGAACAGGTTGGTCCGCTTATAATAATTAATTTAGGGGAATCATCTATCATTTGTAATTTGATACTTGAAACTTGACACTTGGTACTTCTTGCTACCTGGTCCCTGCTGTATACCGTTTTTGTTTATCAAGTTTCCAGTTTCAAGCCCTTAATACCTCACATCCTTCAAATATAGTCCGCCTGGGGGGGCCATAACCCCAGCTTTCTGCCGGTCTTTCGCGGCCAATATTTCTATAAAACGGGCGGTATTGATTTCACCAAGGCCTGCTTGAACAATTGTTCCCATGATATTTCTCACCATATGTCGTAAAAAGCCATTTGCCTCAAAATTAAAGCCCAAGAGATTGCTATTTTGGATGTGAAGCCCTGCCTGAATCATGTTTCTTACTGGATTAATCTTCCCATCTCCAGCAGAATAAAAGGAAGAAAAATCATGGATTCCCTTCACAACCTCCAGACATTCCTTCATAGCATTCAAGTCAAGTAACCGCGATATATGCCAGGCATAATGTCTTAGAAATGGAGATGAGAGTTTTTCGTTATAAATTCTGTATTCGTAAACCTTGCTTTTGGCATTATACCTGGCATGAAAATCAAGAGAGACATATTCTGCTTCTTTAATGATAATGCCACCGGGAAGAAGAGAATTAAGACCTTTTAAAAAGACAGGAGGGGTGAGGGTGGAAAAAACTCTGAAATTTGCTACTTGATAAAGGGCGTGTACACCAGTGTCTGTCCTTCCAGAGGCAATAAGAGAGACAGGTTTCCCTACCATGACCTTTATTTTTTCCTCAATAGTGCCCTGAATAGTAGGCTGATCAAGCTGACGCTGCCATCCAAAATAGCCAGTTCCATCGTACGCAATAATAAGCTTTATATTTTTTTCCTCTTTATTGTTTACCACAATTCATTTTCCATAATTAGAAAGCATTCACCCAGGCATATTCCACCTTAATCGGACTTAT
>JAFDHR010000447.1 GCA_019308645.1 Deltaproteobacteria bacterium | reverse complement strand
TCTACTGGCAACGTGGCTCCGAGACGCATCTTAAAAGTGTCTTGCTTAAAATGTTTTTCCGTGGAAAGCCAATCGCTATCAGTCAGGGCACTAAAAAGGCATCTGACAAAAACCTCACGTTGTGATTTCTCGGTAAACACCAAAGAATTCTGCTTTTTGATATCTTCCTCATTAGTCTCCGTATCGCTTATGAAGGCCTTAACAACATTTTCGAATCCGGTGACATCCTTTCGGTTAAAAGCTTCCGTATCACTCTTCCATGCCGAGTTATCGGGTAAGCCCTTATGATGTCCGTCAATTGCAATTGATGCCTCAATTAATCTGCAAAGTCGTGCATAACCAGCTCCCCACGAAGCGTGAGGAACGCTACCGCGTTTTCCTCCGTTCTCAAGATAGCTCTGAAATGCGGGTTGATATTTACCGAGGTCATGCAATAAACCCGCGACTTTGAAAATCGACTTGTAGATTTCTTGGCATGTAAAAGAATCCGCAAATTTTGCGGTTTGGTGCAGATGTTTTGACAAACTATGTTTCTCGTTATGAATATTTTCTGAATGTGCATAGTATTTCATAAATCACCTACTATTCCAGACAAAACACTTTCGCGAAATCCGTCGCAATTTCTGCGACATTCTTCAGATGTTCTTCCAGCGGCTGCCAGTCAGAGAGCGGTTTTCCATCCAGACTATGTGCATAATATTGTTGAGTCATATTGCTTATCTCTATAATGTTTTCATGGTTGATTCCAAAAACAAAAACCCTCCGAGGTGCGCATCCTATGGAGAGGCGTGGCGGGTGTTGTTGAAATCAACATGATTCAACCCTCTGGGATTGTCAATCACAACTTGACTTTTAAACCGGTTTTTTATAGAGTTTATCAAAATGTAGCTCCCCCAACGATAGTATCGTCGGGCCGACGCCCCTTTTAAGGGGCGTTTCTTTTTGGTGAGAAAATCATAACATTTGACATGACGACTTTATTTTTCTAAACCCCTGTTATTTCCTGAGATAATGTATAAGGAATGATTACACCAATTGGTGTCTTTCTCCAAACGGCCTCCCGGTGCGCTGCATCATAAACCATCCTTTCTACAGGAAAAGCTTCGGTGATTTTGTTTATAATCCTTATTTCATCATTACTCAGAGGATCAGTAGCACTCTTATCGGAATTTTTAATCTCGTCGATTAGATCGACATAGTTATTCATCTGTGGGCCGTATGGCAGGGCGGCATACACCGCGCCTGTCATACTTTTGCCTAATAATTTGATCAACGTCAACGGGTCAAATCTTCGTTTGACTGTTGTTCTTTTTTGATCGGCTCAAGCCCCATATCAGCTCGGTCTGGTTTTGTAAGTTTCCGTATCCTCGGCAATCCCTGATGGTCTTGCCCGTTTACCCCGTTGAATTTGGACTCGTACCGAGCCTCCCAGCACTTCAGCCACCCTACGGAGCATGCTCAGGGAATGTCCTTCATATCCCGGAGACTCAAGGCGACTTATTTGCTGCTGAGAAGTTCCCGCGCGTTGAGCAAGTTCCTTTTGAGACAAACCGGATTCCTTACGCAGTGCAGCAAGCTGCATAGCCACGTCCCAGGCCTCACCAGCCTCTTTAAACCGCGCTGCAAAGGTGGGGTCCTTCAACTGTTCATCAAGATATCGATCAAAGTTTGTTTGTTTCCTCATTTGAGATTTCTCGTAAGCCAATCACTCTTTCTTTCCAGGGCAACCTGTCGATCCCGTGCCAGGAGAACTCTCGTGCAGGGCATCTGCCCGCACTTGTTTCATAAAATTCTATAGTAAATTCCATGGAAAGTCAACATCAATATTGATGTATAAGCAAGAAAACCCACACTCTCTTTTGAGAAATGTGGTTTTTACGCATTACTTCATGGCTATCCATCATAAAGATTAAACCTATTCAGGTAAAACTAATGAAATTTAGCCTAAAATAAGGTGAATGGTCAAGGAGTTTTGCGAATTTGGTTCTGAATGCGAGCAGAAAACCTCCTAAGAAGAAAGCAAAGACTTCAGGCAAGGCTATCAAAAAGGGAGAGTGGAAAGAGCTTACTCCTGAAAAGATCCTGAAGAAGGCAAAAGCCTTGACTGAAAAAACAGGAACAATCCTGAAAACTTTCAAGCCCAAGCGAGGGAAGTAATAGATAACCACTCCCAGAGACTGAGAGAGGATCAGGTCTCTTGAGAAAACAGAGGGCGGTTAAAGCTTTTTTCTTTAGCCGCCTTCATATTTTAATGGGATAGGTGCTTCCGATATTTAGAATTTTCTTTAACTTTAATAACTATTTATCTAAATATTTAGAAGATTTTAATCTCTTCCCTAAACGATGTTCAACATGCATTATTAAAACCTTTTTCAGCTCAGTTATTATCTCATCATCGCATTGCACATTTTTTAATAGTGATAGGTCAGTAGACTGAAAATCCTCAAGGACTTGAATTGTTTTTGGGTTCATC
>JAFDHR010000446.1 GCA_019308645.1 Deltaproteobacteria bacterium | reverse complement strand
TAATTAGACATTAAATGATAAAAAGGAAACGCCTTAGTTGGATTGATGGGAAATAATTCGGACACACTGCCATTATGAAGTCAAATAAATCAGCCCAAAAAAATCGCTGATAAATCGGGATTGAAATTAATGAGCCTAAGGCTCATTAATGAGAAAACTCCGTTATTCAATTTATGTTTATCTTCCCCGCCTGCCGGATGGCGAGCAGGTTTGTGCCCCTGGCCCAGACCTGGCATGCAATGCTTAGCTATATTATATGATATAAATAGATACTATATAAGTTGCAATATACGCTAGGGAGCTCGCGCCAGGGCAGGCTTGGTGGCTGAAGATTTCACTTTTTTTACTTTAACGATATTCGGGGGATCCTCGATTACTAATGAACAGAACATGGGATTTTGAGGAAACGAATCATTGTCCGCGATACTGTTTATGACGCTTTTATGTTTTCACTTCTTGCAGATGATGTGAGAGAAAAACCGAATTTGGATATCGAAGCAATGCAGGGCAAATTTTATGAATGAACCAACAATAGAGGAAATCAGAGAAGCGTCTAACCGAATCAGGCCTTTTATTCATTGTACTCCTGTTCTCACCTGTAGCGCCATAAACAGAATGTGTGAAGCGGAGTTATTTTTTAAGTGTGAAAACTTCCAGAAGGTAGGTGCTTTCAAAATCCGAGGGGCAACCAACGCTGTATTTATTTTAGGAAACCAAGAAGCTGCAAAAGGTGTAGTCACTCACTCATCTGGGAATCATGCGGCTGCCCTGGCTCTTGCTGCCCGCGTGAGAGGTGTTAAGGCATACGTAGTAATGCCAGAGAATGCTCCTCATATAAAACGAGCTGCGGTTGCTGACTATGGAGCAGAGATTATTTTCTGCCAACCAACACTCAAGGCTCGGGAGGAGCGTCTCGCTGAAGTAGTTGATCGTACCGGTGCTGTATTTATTCATCCTTACAATGACTATCGCATAATCGCAGGTCAGGGGACTGCTGCCCTGGAACTCTGCGAGGAAATTCCGAATCTTGATATAGTGATGACCCCGGTGGGTGGAGGTGGTTTATTGAGTGGAACCGCAATTACTGTTTCCGCAATTTCACCAAAGACCCATGTTATTGCTACAGAGCCTGAAAGGGCAGACGATGCATATCGTTCTTTTCATGCTGGAAGGCTTATTCCCTCAGTTAATCCTGATACTATTGCAGACGGACTCCTCACATCTCTTGGCGACCTAACGTTTCCTATTATAAGACGATACGTCAAAGATATTGTTACCGTGAGCGAACAAGGAATAATACATGCAATGCGCACCATCTGGGAAAGAATGAAAATAATAGTAGAACCTTCAGCCGCAGTACCGCTGGGCGCGATATTGACTAATCGTATATCGGTCTCGGGAAAGAAAATAGGGATTATCCTTTCTGGGGGAAATGTTGACTTAGCAAATCTTCCATGGAATGATTGAGCAGAACCATAGGATGAATCAGACATCTTGCCTAACTGCAAGTTGCATGGTATACATTACATGAAACGTTGATCCGTCTATATTACCCAATTTTGAAATGACAACTAATCTTAAGTTATATTTAAGGGCATAAGCAAAAAAAGATACCCATGCCCTAAAAAAGCAGTAAATTTCCACAGGATTATGAGCAATTACCATGAAACTGCCGGATAACACAAACCACACAATGATTAAGGGGACCACAAAATGCCGGTTAAAAAGATTGCTGTGATTGGAGCGGGCAATGGCGGGCACGCCATAGCAGCCCATAAAACTCTTGATGGGTTTGAGGTGAGCCTGTTTGAACTGCCAGATTTTTCAAACAGCCTTTGCCAGGTTCTCGATACAGGCCATATTACCATCGAGTGGTCAGAGCGGAAAGAAACCGTCACGGTTCACCATGTGACGACAGACATTGCCACTGCACTCAAGGGTGCTCAAATCGTATTTGTTGTCACCCCTGCCTTTGGTCATAAAACGATGGCCGAGGTTTGTGCGCCCTATGTGGAGGATGATCAGATCATTATTCTGATGCCCGGCTCAGGTGGTAGCATGGAGTTCGCCCACATATTCAAGGCACAAGGTGTGGATAAAGATATACTGCTATGCGAGTGCTGCACTCTCCCTTATGGGGCACGCTTAGCCGGGCCCGGTCATGTCCTTATCCACATAGAGGCAGTGACCCTCCCCACGGGTGTATTCCCTGCTAACCGTACCGAAGAAGCCATCGCCAAATTACAGGAGGTCTATCCCGCTATCGTCCCGACAGCGAATGTACTTGAAGCAGCAATTAACAATCCCAATCCCATCGTTCACCCAGCTGCGGCCCTGCTCAGTGCGACCCGAATCGAATATTCCGGCGGCGAACCACTATGCTAATCTCGACGCCCGAGGATACAATCTGGGCGAAACGTTAGAGGAATGCCATAACCGTATTCTCAACACATCGATGGATGCAGCCTTTGGCGTAGATAGCATCGAAGCAGGTATCCAGATGAAAGGCCCTGCATCCATGCACGATCGTTTTGTCACCGAGGACGTACCATATGGCCTCGTGCTTCTTTCTACGCTGGGACAACTCTTAGACATCCCTACGCCGATCTCTGATGCCATCGTCAATCTCTCCGGGGCCATTAACCGCATCGACTATTGGGCTCAAGGCCGAGGGGTAAGCGAACTGGGTATAGGAGGAATGAGCCTTGAGCAAATTCAGACATTCTTGAAGAGTGGGTTCTGAGCAAGGGGTGCAGTTTCGTTCAGGAGGAATGTTCGTTACCAATTCCGCACTGCAGCTCGTCTCCAATGAGGTGTAAATTGCAAACGAAAGGTGTGATGGCTCACAGGCATTGCATTTATTGCTATTAACGTAACTGCTCAATAATTTAAGGAAGGACATGGGTATCTTTTTTTGTTATGCCCTTCTAATAAGGCACCTTGCCATGTCGTTTCAAAATTGGGTAATAGCAACTTGGCCTTAGAATCATATGCTCCGTCTATATTACCCAATTTTGAAATGACAACTAATCTTAAGTTATATTTAAGGGCATAAGCAAAAAAAGATACCCATGCCCTAAGAAAGCAGTAAATTTCCACAGGATTTTGAGCAATTACCTATTAACGTATTACAAAAAGGCCATGAGAATAAAAATTCTTGTCACAGGTGGGACTTTCGATAAAGAATACAATGAACTTAAGGGAGAGCTCTTTTTCAAAGACACTCACCTGCCTGAAATGCTAAAACTTGGTCGTTGTAAGCTAAGAGTTGATATCAGTGCTTTGATGATGGTCGATAGTTTATCTATGGCCGACGCTGATAGAAAAAATATCCTTGAAACTTGCAAAAAAATAAAAGAGAATAAAATACTCATTACCCATGGCACTGATAGAATGGTAGAAACTGCCAAAGTTCTCGGCAATGCTATACTAGACAAAACAATTATTTTAACAGGCGCAATGGTGCCATACAAGTTTGGGAGTTCTGATGGATTATTCAATTTAGGAAGTTCCTTGGCGTTTATCCAAGCTTTACCGGATGGGGTTTATATTTCTATGAACGGCAAGTGTTTTCATTGGAATAATGTTAGAAAAAACAAACAGACAGGTGAATTTGAAGAAATAAAGCAAACAACCCCTTAATACCCTTGTTATCACACGTCCCAAACTATCTATACTATACTATGAGTCACATTGTGCGCTCAGCTAATAGACTCCTTCGGGCTCTTCAACAAGGGATATCCTGGAATTTCATCTATGGGCGACCTGACCCCTGCTGCAGCTCAATATAGACGTGATGTTTTAAGCATTGCTTCTCTGATAACTCGTTGCTTGACTTACAGTCAGCATTGCTCATGGCAGTTTAGCATGTTCGTCAGCTGGAGCCTAAAAGGCAAAGCATACAAATGAAATTCTTTAAATATCATGCTCTCGGGAACGATTATATCGTGTTAAATCCTGGCGATGTCGGCGATGAGCTAACATCTTCCCAGATTCGATCGATTTGCCATCGCAATTATGGCATTGGCTCTGATGGCATTCTTTTTGGACCATTTATATCGCCAGAAGGTGATTTTGTCTTGCGCATTTTTAATCCTGATGGCAGCGAGGCGGAAAAAAGCGGAAACGGTTTACGCATTTTCTCCCGGTATCTCTGGGATAAAGGATTGGTTCAAGAGAAGCCATTTACAATAATGACTGCTGGAGGCAAGGTCATATCCCAAGTGCACAAGGGAGGCAGAGATGTCACTGTTGACATGGGTAGAGTCAGTTTTGACAGTCGCAAGATACCGGTTGAGGGACCTCCTCGGGAAGTCCTCAACGAAGTAATTGTTGTAAATGGTCAGGAGTTTAATTTTTGTGCAGCCACTATTGGGAATCCGCACTGCGTTATTCTTTGTGATGAGATCAGTGCGGAAAAAGCCCAAAAATGGGGACCCCTTATCGAAAATGATCCTCGCTTTCCAAATCGCACGAATGTCCAGTTTATGAAAATTCTTGATCGGAAAAACATCACGATCGAGATCTGGGAGAGAGGAGCAGGGTATACCCTGGCTTCAGGCAGTAGTAGTAGTGCGGCAGCAGCCGTTGCCTATAAGTTAGGTTTATGCGACTCTCAAATAGCTGTTACCATGCCCGGAGGTACAATTGAAATCACCGTCTCTAATGACTTCTCTATTTCAATGATCGGGCCAGTCGTCAAGGTCGCAGATGGAACAATCTCAGATGACATATTCACCTGATAAAAAACGTCAGACACGATTCTATTGAATTCTCCAAGCACTTGACGGCAGATGGAAGATCTTGCTGCCACCTCTCCCTGAAGATGTCAAAGAACTCCATAGCCTTCTGTTT
>JAFDHR010000445.1 GCA_019308645.1 Deltaproteobacteria bacterium | reverse complement strand
TTCCAGATAATTCGCGCCAGGGCAGGCCTTAAATATAACTTAAGCTTAGTTGTCGTTTTCCCGACATGTCGGGAGATAATATAGACGGATCATATGATTCTAAGGCCAAGTTGCTATTACCCAATTTTGAAACGACATGGTCCCGCTTAGCGGGATTAAAAGGGCATAACAAAAAAAGATACCCATGCCCTTCCTTAAATTATTGAGCAGATACCGTTATTGTTTTATTCTCCTGGAAATTTCTTTTCCTGCTATTATTCCACTGACTGAGGCCTGGATGAGACCCCTCGTGATACCAGCGCCGTCTCCTGCTATAAAAAGATTTTTTACCTCAGATTCAAGATGACTCGTTAATTTTATCCGGTGAGAATAAAATTTCACCTCAACACCATAGAGGAGTGTATGCCTGGAGAAGATACCTGGTGCCAGACTATCCAATTTCTCAAGCATCTCGATGATATCTTTTAGATATCGATAAGGAAGAACAAAGCTAAGATCGCCTGGAGTTGCTTGGTTAAGGGTAGGTTTTGTAATGCATTTTGAAATCCTCTTTTCTGTTGATCTCCTGCCTGCAAGAAGGTCACCAAGCCTCTGGATGATGGCCCCTTTTCCCAGCATATTAGCAAGAGAGGCGATGTATTTGCCGTATTTAATTGGATTATGGAAGGGATCTGTGAATGTACTGCTTACGAGGATAGCAAAATTGGTGTTATCTGATTTTTTTTGTTTGTAACTATGGCCATTTACTGTAATAATGTCATCAGATTGTTCAAGGACGACTTCACCATATGGATTCATGCAGAATGTCCTAACCTTGTCATCAAATGTCTTTGAATAGTAGATCAGCTTGGCTTCATATGCCTCTTTTGTGAGAGGTTCCATTATAGGTGCAGGTGCCTCTATCCGTAATCCGATGTCTACCGGGCTATGAAGAGAGGATAAATTCAATAAATCAGTCTGGGATTTCATCCACCCTGCCCCTATTCTGCCAGGTGCAGCCACTACAAAACGGCTATTTATTACCCGGCCATCTGTTAACCTGACACCGGTTACCTTATTTTTATCAGTCAAGATATCTTCCACCCTGCATTCAGTCTTGATGGATACGTTATCAATAAGGTCCTGGCGCATCTTTTTTAAAACAGAGGCACAGTTTTCAGTCCCCATATGCCGTATCAATGTGGGCACAAAGGTTAACCCAACCCTTTGAGCATTGGCAGAAAGAGTTTCTATTTCAGCCAAATTAGCGCCATAAATCTTTTCAGGCGCCCCATAGCTGAGATAGATTTTGTCTGCTTCTTGCAAAAGTGTTTCTAATTTTTTGGTGGGTATAAGCTCATTCAGAAACCCACCAACCTCTGTTGACAGGTTTAATTTTCCATCGCTGTAGGCACCTGCCCCACCCCATCCGCAAAGGAGATCGCGACCTGATCGCCTATCTCTCTCAGCAATGTCTTTTCCCTGTTCTATAAGCAGGACCCTGCCGATGCCCATTTTAGTGAGTGTTAGGGAAACAAAAATGCCTGTTGGTCCCGCCCCAATAATAATAACATCATAGTCAGCCTTCATTGCTCCTATCCTTTTAAAAAAATGATATCTTATTAAAGTAATTCCTCCGGTATCTTGCCACAAAGACACCAAGACACCAAGATTATAGAATTATTCTTTATAATAGCCTTTTCAATCCTGATTTATCGGGATTGAAATCAATGAGCCTAAGACTCATTAATAAGAAAACTCCACTATGCAGTTTATATTTGTCTTTTCTTTGGGGCTTTGTGTCTTTGTGGCTGAATAGTTACCTATTAAATACCTGTAGATTTTTTAATTGTAAAGGATATCTATGCTAAATAGAATTGTTACTTTAGATAAAATGTATTATTATGTTATCTATGAAGATGGGGAAAAAGAATCACGTGGAAAGAAGGGAAGATTATGACTACTATAGGTGATGTTGTAGAGGTCTACTACAGGGAAAAGCCGGCCTTTTTTGCCAGAGTTGACTCCATTACGCCAGACATAAAAAAGAATTGGTTTATGGTGGAGCTTCTGATTTTAACTTTACCCCTGAGAAAAGTTACATGGACATTGAGAAAAGAATATATAAATGGTGTACCATTCACAATGGAAGGGAATGAAATAAGAATAGAGGCTGTAAGCCCGCTTCCTATAGAGTCAGATTCTAAGGGTAGTGCAGAGCCAGCTATGAGAAAAGTTTCATCTAAGGATGGAAGAAAGATAATACCCTTTAAGAAACCTAAGAAGGACACTCAAAAAGGGGCTTGATAAAGCCTTAATAGACATGCTAAATCATTTTATGAAATAAATGGGATGTCTTGAGTAAAATGTCTTATATAATCAGTTTATATGAAAGTGCCTAAAGTGAGCTTAAGTGCCTAAAGTGCCTAAAGTTAAGGCCTTTACTACTCAACCACTTAACCACTCATCTGCTTTCATCCTTATTTGTGGCCGAAAGGCCATG
>JAFDHR010000444.1 GCA_019308645.1 Deltaproteobacteria bacterium | reverse complement strand
GGGGGTGATTAAATTCATAAACATGGACGACTTAAAAGTAAACCTGTAAATTAGTAGGAGGCCAAAATGGATACAAAAAGAAAAATAACCAGTCACCATCTTTTGAAGGTGACTATAGGATTTCTTATCCTGGGTGTAGCATTGTATACCGGATTTGGAATGGCTATAGCTCAACCCAAAGAGGTGAAGATAGGCGTTATCTATCCACTTTCCGGTCCGGTTGCACATGCAGGTAAGATGTCCAAGGACGCTGTCTCCCTGTGCGTGGACTACGTCAACAATAAATATCCAGACCTGCCAATTCCCATCGGAAACTGGGAAGGGATTCCAAAGCGAAAATAAAACTGATCTTTGCAGACCATAGAGGAGAGCCAGACAGAGGAGCAGATCTAGCGAAAAAACTTATCTTAGATGACAAAGTCGCCGGCATTTGTGGATGCTACCATAGTTCAGTAACCAAGACAGTCAGCACCGTTTGCGAGAGATCCAAAATACCTATGATAAACCCTGAATCCACCTCTCCTGGTTTGACCAAGAGGGGCTACAAATGGTTTTTTAGAGCGACGCCACACGACAGAATTTTCGTAAGAGACTTCTTCGAATTCCTCGAGCTTCTGACTCAGGGGAAGGTGCCCGGTGTTAGGGCTGTCCCCAAGAATGAGATAGATGAAATTGGGGTATGTACAGAGAACACGGAGTGGGGAGCAGGAACCAGAGATGTTATAAAGGAATTTGCCAAAAAGTATGGGTATAAGATAGTGTCAGACGTAACATATCCCCATGAATCACCCGATTTGACTGCAGAGGTTCGAAGGCTTCTGGCACCTAAACCAGAGACTCTGATGTTCGCTTCATACATCTCAGATGCCATCCTTTTAACCAAGACTATGAAGGAATTTAAGGCAAAAGCGAATATTTTCTGGTCACAAGACGTTGGCTTTTACCAACCAAAATACATGGAGACTTTTGGTGCGGCCACTCAAGGCATCCTTAACCGTACCGTGTTCTCTAAGAAGCTTTTTGCCGTAAAGCCTGTTGCAAAGCATATAAACGTGGAATTCAAAAAGAGAGCCGGAGTGGATTTCATGGGCACTTCTGCCAGGGCATTCACCGGTATGCAGGCATGGGCTTATGTCCTCAATAAAGCGGGATCTACAGATCCGGAAGCCATTCGAAAAGCAGCTGAAACAATCGAAATACCCGGCAGAGAGTTGATTGTACCATGGAAAGGAATCAAGTTCGAGAATGTAGGTGGAGAGACAAACCAGAATACCTGGTCCAGTGGGTTGATTGTCCAGTACCAGGCTCAACTGCCCGAGATTATCTATCCACTTGATGTAGCTACAGCCAAGTTCATCTACCCATGGCAGGGATTGAAATAGGAGGCCGTGGAATTACAGTAGATATTGGAGACAGAACAGATGGACCTACCTGAGTTGAGAGCTCGGGTAGGTCCAAACTTGTCAATCCGAGGAATATCTTATGGAGATGCTATTATCAACAACAATATCTGCGTTGCAAATGGGATTGCTTTTTGCCCTGGTTGCATTAGGGCTTGCCATTATATTTGGAGTAATGAATATAGTCAATTTTGCCCATGGCGAATTCCTTATGATCGGCATGTATACTACATTTCTCACCGCAACAATCTTCTCCGTAGAACCACTGTTGACCCTGCCAATAGCCGCGGCTGTTGGCTTTTTATTGGGTATAGCCTCGTATTATATGCTCGTCAGATATCTGCTAAAGGGGCCCATGATCGCTCAACTCTTGGGGACCTTTGGCTTGATGATTTTCCTGAGATATCTGGCCATGTGTATTTTCGGCCCCGATTATGAAACCTTGGAACATGGATGGCTTATTGGTAAAAGCATCAAGTGGGGGTCTGTGGTGCTCAGTTATCCTCGATTAGGAACTGCTGTACTCAGTTTGATGGCCTTTGGAATCATCTACTGGCTGATGGACTACACCCGCCTTGGAAAGGCATTAAAGGCAACAGCATTAGACGTAGAGGCTGCAAGTTATATGGGTATAGACACGGAAAAGATGAGGGGTCTTGCATGGGGCCTGGGAGGGGCCACTGTGGGAATTGCCGGGGCCCTGCTGATGAATTTCTATTATGTCTTTCCAACTATAGGAATGCTCTTCTGCATGATCGCCTTTGCAACGGTAGCCCTGGGTGGATTCGGTTCTATCAAGGGAGCGTTTATTGCCGGGTTGATCATGGGGCTGATCATAGATCTCGGAGCGACATATATCGGCCCCCAATATAAATTAGCCCTCGTTTATCTTACCTTCTTTCTTGTAGTAGCAATAAGACCTAAAGGACTTTTCGGGTGGTGATGCAAATTAGAACACTAAAAAACGCGCTATCGTTCGGAGATTTACCTGCATCTGAGAGGATTGGTTTCATCCTTTTCATTATCTTCTGTCTTATCTTTCCCTGGATCATAAAAGGAGGTTTCGCTCAAGCGGTTATGATCCAATTTCTCATCTTCTGCCTGTATGGGCTGGGATGGAATCTCATCGGAGGATATGGGGGGCAGGTAGCCCTGGGACAGGCGAAAAATGTTGGAATGTCTGCTTACACTGTGGCCTTGCTCATGGTTCGATGGGATATCTCATTTTGGGCTTCCACTCCTTTAGGCGTGATAGTGGCAACTGCAGAGTCCTTTGTCCTCGGCTATTTCCTGTTCAGGCTTAGAGGCCACTACTTTGCTATTGCCACAATTGCTGTCTCGTTAGTTTGGCAGCAATTATTTATCAATTGGAATTTTGTAGGGGGAGCCCGGGGTATAGAATTACCTCTAAAAGAAACCCCG
>JAFDHR010000443.1 GCA_019308645.1 Deltaproteobacteria bacterium | reverse complement strand
AACAAATTCTATTCTCCCTGAGTAGTCTCCTGGGGGGATCACTGCTCTTCCAACCCTGATCTCTGCAGGCAGCAATCTCCATTGCCTCACATCTGCCTGTTCTGTTGCCACACTTACAATATTTGTAGTCATTTTAGTCAATAAACCAGCCAATGCTCCATGTTGCTTTTCAACTGCCTTACTTACGGCAGCGCTTGCCAGATATTTGGTTGTAGCCCGTGCAATGGCCTTTGCCTTGATCCTGGTGATCCTGTTTGCCAGATTCATGACTGCTATAGACGCAATATCTTCCATCAAAACTGTAGGGAAGCGATAGGATTGGCCAGATGTCAGATTCCTCAGTGTTACCTTACCATGAGAGATCCGGTAGCTTTTGCTTGCAAACTCAGGGTAGGCGATTTTGACTATGAACCCATCAGGCATTGGAATAAGAAAATGTTTTTCCACTTTTTCTGGTCCCAATCCATTGTAGTGAATAAGAAATACCTCTGCCATCTGCTTTTTCTTTGCCGGATCCATGGGTGTCACATCCGAATATTCCTTCTGGATCTGTTCCATTTCTTCGTGAAAGTCCATTGCACGGGCTGAGGTCAGCAAATCCTCCACAAGGATAATTGGTGGGCGGAGCCCATAGTTTGGCAAATAGTCATTCCTGTATACCTCTTCTGCCTTCCGATATGAGATAAATGCATCATTGATTTCCCCTTCTACCTCATAGAGGGTCCCCATTAAGAAACGAATAAATCCGTCCTCTTTGTACACGTTCTTTTTCCCCTCCCCGTACTGACTATTGATAAGGTTCAGTTTGCTGTCCACTTTTCTGGCCTCGACAAGAGCATCATCCCAACTTCCCAATCCCACATAGTTCAGTGCCATAAACAGATTAACCATTGCCATCTCGAAATCTTCGCCCCGGTATGGAACTGTGTTATCACTAATCAAAAAAGATGCCACCCCTTTTGAAATGGATTTCGTATAGAGTTCATCCATAATGGATTCGGCTCTGGAGAAACTCTGGTTGCTCTCTTTATAATGACCGGCAAAGTGGGAAATAATTCCCTCATCCAGATAGTAAAGTACTGCATTTCGTTTGGTATAGGTATTTTTACTTTGCTGTACTACTTTATATGCGGAATCGTAATCACTACTGAGAAGATACTGATTAATCAGTGGATACTGTTTGATACTTGGGGCACATGAGGAAAAAATGAAAAGCCCAAAGATAATAAATGAAATATGTATAGGTCTTATTCGTCCGTTTGCCATCATGGGCTCCACTCTAGACGTCTAATATAAGCCAAGATCTTAAAATTTATGTCAAGTTTTATGGTTAAATAAATCTCTGCTGGAAATTCGAAATGCTAAACTCTAAATCCTAAACAATATCGAAATTCAAATGTTCAAAATTCGAAACAGCTCAAACCTGGATAACTTAAACAAAGGCTTCTTCGTTTAGCGCATTGGGATTTTGGTCATTAGAATTTGTTTCGGATTTCGATATTCGAATTTAGGATTTTTTACTTACAGCGTGCCTTGCCGGTTTGCCCATCCCGTGCCGGTACGGGCCGGGAAGGCGGATCTTTGCTAGAATCTACCATTTTACCCTGGGTTTTTTTATCAACTTTTTGATCTTCTTCTGACCAACCCAGACCTTAAGATTGTTGGCCATATCAATCAACTCAAGATTTGTTTGATAGAACATCACCGCCTTGCCTGCTATTTCATCCCTGATTGTGTTTATTGACCCAATCAACATGAAATCGGCCCCTATCTCCTCGCCTGGGCCCTTCATGGTCTTCTCTGAAGCATGCTTTGCTATATCAAGCCTCTCCTCACGCACTCCAGCTCTTTCCCCCTTTGATGCAACGAATTGGACCCTTCCAGAATTTATCAGTGCCCTCTCCAGATCATTAACGAATGTCTGGACATTGATGTGTTCGTGGCTTCTATTCTTAACCCTGCCAACTATTACCGTTGGGATCTTTCCGCCATGCCTTGCAGAAAATCTCTCCAACCATGGCCTGTTAAGGGAATCCTTGATCATCTCCTCCGATACCATCCTTGAATCTACATCATTCCAGCGTCCGCTCAGATCGATAGTGGTCTCTACAGCCTTCCTCTCAACCTTTGGTGTTGTAGCGCAGCCAACAAGTAATGCCAAAATGCCAAAAAACAAAATAAATGCACTGGCTCTCGGTAATTTTATTTTCTCCATCTTTACCTCCTTGTGTTTTTTAACTAATTTTGTAATTGCTCAAAATCCTGTGGAAATTTACTGCTTTTTTAGGGCATGGGTATCTTTTTTTGCTTATGCCCCTGGCCCAGACCTGGCTAGCACTGCACCAGCAGTTAGAATTTGTCTGAAAACTAATAAAATGATCATATAATATTCCAGATAATTCGCGCTTCCAGATAATTCGCGCCAGGGCAGGCCTTAAATATAACTTAAGCTTAGTTGTCGTTTTCCCGACATGTCGGGAGATAATATAGACGGATCATATGATTCTAAGGCCAAGTTGCCCTTCGGCCTCGAGCGACTCGACATGAGCCGTTCGGCCCTGAGCTCACAGCTGAAGGGCTCGCCGACATGTCTCAGGGCCGAGAGGCTATTACCCAATTTTGAAATGACATAGTAAGGCGCCCTGTAAGAAGGGCATGACAAAAAAAGACACCCATACCCTTCCTTAAATTATTGAGCAGATACCTAATTTTTGTAATTACTCCGCCACAGACCCGCCTGCCTCGCCTGAGCTCGCGATGTCGGGTGGGTTATCACTGGTATTTTTCCCATCAGTTTTCATCACTTTTATTTAGTCCAGAAAATCTGTTGTTGAAAATTGTCTACTTGATGCTTTTTAAGACTGACTTGGCCATCCTTTTCTGCATCCTTGCCAGCACATAGTAGTGCTCTGGAGGTCCATAACTCCCGGACCTATCGAACCACCTTTCAATTACCTCTGTATAATTGAGCTCACTGTCTGAGAGAATTTCAACTATCTCTCTCACATACTCGCCACTCGTTGAGCTAATGATCATACCTTGACTTGAAACTTGAGAAATGATTAATCTCCCAAGCTCAGCACGGGCACGTCTGATCGCCTGATCCCATGCGTCTGCTACCCTTGGCGTCGGCCCTGAAATACCAATGGCGTAAAAGTAAGTTTCATCTTGAGGAATCGACGCAAGCCATCCAGGTGACGCCTCAATCACTGGCTCAGGAGCTGACTGGCAGCCCATGCAAGCCGGCAAAAACGTCAGGATACCAAAAATGAGCAGATGGCATAATTTTTTCTTTTGCCTTATCATCTATGATTACGCAAACTCAGGAGAGTACCGATTCCGGGATGCTCATATAATAGCTAACGGGTCTCTGCTTTCTCTGGAAAAGCCTTTTGCAAGCTCTCTACTAAGCTCAATTTTACCGGATTCCTAAACCGCTCTTTCCGGGATCTCTTCTGCTAGAACCCGTGGGTTGCTAGTTCACTGACTCAAAAGTTCTACTATTGATTTTGGCAATTTAAAATTATTTTAAGAACATAATAGAAATTGAAAAATCCGAATATCGAAATGTTAAACCCTAAACAATATTAAAATCCAAATGTCCAAAATTCAAA
>JAFDHR010000442.1 GCA_019308645.1 Deltaproteobacteria bacterium | reverse complement strand
CGAATTAGAAAAAATTAAAGCTGTATTAGATAACATCAAAGAAAAAGCTCCAGATCTTCTAATCAACTTAAGTTCTGCTATCAGTTTAATAGTAACTGATAAACAAAGAATAGCCCCTATTATAACGTTTAAACCTCCAATTGCTTCCTTAAATTCCAATTCAATGAATTTTGCTGTTGGAGACCATAAAACAGGAGCCGTTGGACTTGGTTCTAAAGCTATATTCGCGAATTCATTTGATACGATTCAAAAATTCGCTAAAGCTATGAAAAAAAATCAAGTCAAACCAGAAATCGAAGTATATGATTTTGGAGGCATGTATAACATTCTACATCTTAGGAAACAAGCGAAGGTGATTCTGGATCCACCTCTTCACTACCAATTTGTTTTTGGAGTTTTGGGAGGTGTCCCTTTTTCTTTCGAAAATTTAGCTCATTTACTTAATTTAAAACCACCTGACGATACTTGGAGCGTGTGTGGGGTAGCAAAAAATCAATTTCAAGCAGGAATGTGCGCCGCAGCAATGGGAGGACACATAAGAGTTGGTTTAGAAGATAATATCCGCACAGTCGATGGGGCATTAGCTAAAGGTTCCTGGGAACAAGTAGAATGGGCAGCTAAAGTTACGAAAATGGCAGGGAGAGAAGTTGCTACGCCTGAAGAAGCGAGGAAAATATTACACCTTTATCAACAATAAAAAATTGATTAAATTCTTTTACTTTTTTTCTTTTAATTTCAATACACTAAAATTTTCATTTATCAAACGAAGATTATACTCATTGAACTCTTTAAAAGGAATTAAAAAAAAATAAGAGATTATTAAAATTTAAAAAGTAAAACTATCAGGTAGTTCTGATTCTGGGGTTCCTTCGGGAACAAATGAGAGATCCATTATCGTGTAAGTGGGATTTTTTGTTTTAAAAACGGGTACCACGCGTTTTTCTAGTTTGGGTTCTCCTACCGAAAGATAACTCATTAATATTGTGACTACATCATCAAATTCTATATTAATAAATTTTATTGGCTTTTTTAGGGTATTAAAAGCTCCAGATCGATGGGTTATAATGAAGGAATGTATTTTTGCGCTTTTTTTTGCTTTCTCAGTAAAATCAATTGCTGTCATTTTTCGTAAGCAATCTGGACAATAAATCCTGAAAGGCATGTAGATCGATCCTTTGAATTCACATTTATCATTATCGCATCTTGTAGCCATCAATTTTCCCTTACTAAGAGATTCGAAAAAAATCGCTTCACCACCATAAGAGTGGATATAAGTCATGTCTCTAGGATTTGTAACACCAGCTAATTTTCCTGTGTCTTCGTTAAAAATCGGTTGATTTGCCTCAATGATATGAAACTTTCCTTTTGGTTTATATCTTCCATTAATTATGGAAACAAAACCCTTTTCATCTTCAGTTTTTGGCATTTTTTTTTAATCCTCCTTAATTAAGTGATTTGGGTCCATTAAAATCGCACATGTCACATGAGAGCCCACACCAGCATGACTTATTGCTAAACCTCTTTTTGCCCCTTTTACTTGAAGACTTGTCCAATCTTTCGGTTTTTCTCTACCAAAAGCGTCCCATTTTTCTTGAGGCTCATGAATTTCGTCCCATCGATTCCATATATGATATCCAATTTCTGCAATTTGCATAAGCCCGGTTGCTCCAACAGCATGCATACAACCGATTAATCCACCACATAAATTGCTTGGTAATTTGCCTGGTTTTTTAGTGTTTGGATTTGTATGGTATGCTTCACCAGACTCAATATAACTACGTCCGTCTCCATAGGGTGTAATACCTATGTCCTCATAAGTTTGAATATCGCTAATTGTGAAGGCATCGTGTAGTTCTACAACATCAAGATCTTCAATTGGATCAACAACCCCAGTCATGTTATAGGCATAATAAGCCGCCACACGAGCAGCTAAAAAACTGCTAAAACCGGGATACCTATCGGCTCCAGGAAATCTTTTACCTAAATTATCGTATTGTTCTGGTTTTTCGTTTGGTAAAAGTGGTATTTTCATATTACGACGATCAGCCACTCTTAGTGTATGACTTCCAGCACCTATCCATATTCGAAGAGGGTTATCAGTTATCTCATAAGCAGTTTTTTCATCGCAAACAACGCCACAAGCAGATCCTACGCTCATTAAACAGCAATCCAAAGCACGTAAGGGATAAGCAATGACAGGAGAATTGATTACATCTTCAACGGTGATCTCCATAGGTCCATGTGCGTGAGGATTCATTCTTGCATAACCACGGTTTTTGACAGCAATTTCTGCCATAGTTTTCCTAAAAGATTCTTCTGCTTTACCAAAAATTTGCCAATATCTTTGAGCCATTACAGCGTAGTAACCCGTGTAGATATGGCCTAATGGTGTTTCCCAATCTTTATCTGCAGCTGCAGAAATGAGATGATTACCTTCATCAGTTGGAACTTCATCCATTCTCTCCCAACCTAAAGCGAGGGCACAATCGCTA
>JAFDHR010000025.1 GCA_019308645.1 Deltaproteobacteria bacterium | reverse complement strand
ATAATTTTAGAGGATATGCTGGTTATATAGATAAAATGAGACCTTTGGTAAACCTGACAGCTTTTATCACCCGACAAACGAGGATAGGCTTTTCTGAAGTGACTGGTGGAAGGGCGCTGTCTTTTTGTAACGTATCTATGGGGGAAATCCCGCTGGAAGCGGGAAGAGGTGCTGAAAAGACCAGCCCGAGAGCCTTGGAGCTGAAGAAAGGCCCATCCTCGTTAAGAAAATATGATGTATTCAAAGGTCTCAAAATGCACCACTAATTATATAGTTACTATAGTCACAAATTTGTTTGACTTCAATTTTTCTGAATGATACCTTAAAAAAAATGAATGACGATTCATTTTATTCTTATACTTTCATGTAAATCTTAGATCACCTTAAGCACGTTAGCTCACCTAAAAAGGAGGTTTTTTATGAATAGGGTTATCAAAAAGTGTGCGGTTATGGGAGCTGGTGTAATGGGAGCAACCATTGCCGCCCAGTTGGCCAATGTTGGTATCGAGACGACCCTTCTTGATATTGTGCTCCCTGAACTCACAGATAATGATAAAAAAAAGGGTCTTACCAGGGATAGTAAGGAATTCAGGAATAAACTGGCACAAAACGGATTAGAAAACACACTGAAGTCAAAGCCTGCATCCTTTTATATACCAGAGTACGCCAAGCTGATCACCATCGGCAACCTGGAGGACGATATAGGGCTGTTAGGCGATGTAGACTGGATTATCGAGGTAGTAGTGGAAAGGCTGGACATCAAAAAAATCGTTTTTGAAAAGGTCGAAACTGTGTTAAAATCTGGAACTATCATCTCTTCCAATACCTCAGGTATATCTGCCAAGGCCATGTGTGAAGACCGCTCAGAAAACTTTCGAAAGAATTTTGCCATTACTCATTTTTTCAATCCCCCACGATACATGAAACTTCTGGAGATAGTACCAGGCCCAGATACACTCCCCGAAGTGATCGAGACTTTGGCTGAAATATGCGAGAAGGTGCTCGGCAAGGGGATTGTATATGCCAAAGATACCCCAAATTTCGTGGCTAACCGTATTGGTATCTATGGCATGCTTTATGTTATCAAGGCCATGATGGACATGGGGCTAACTATTGAAGCTATCGATAAACTTACCGGGCCGGTAATAGGGCATCCCAAGAGTGCGTCCTTCAGGACAGCAGATCTGGTTGGCCTGGACACACTACTTCATGTAGCAGATAATGTGTATCAAGGAGCGCCTGATGATGAGAAACAGGAAATGCTTCAGCCTCCGGATTTTATCAAAAAAATGATTGAGAACAACCTGCTGGGTGAAAAGAGCGGACAGGGTTTCTACAAAAAAGGCAAAGATATAGAAGGGAACAAGGTAATACTTTCACTGGATTATACTACTCTGGAATACAGCCCACAAGAAAAGGTAAGGCTGGCCTCACTGGAGGCAGCAAAAAATATTTCAGGCACGGCTCAAAAAATTAAATCGCTCTACTCTGCCAAAGATGCTGCAGGGCAGTTTACTTTTACTACTTTGACAGAAACACTCATCTATGCCGCCAACCGGATTCCAGAAATAGCTGACGATATTATAAATGTGGATAATGCAATGAGGTGGGGATTTGCCTGGAAGATGGGCCCCTTTGAGGTCTGGGATGCCATTGGGGTAGGCAAGTCCGTGGCAAAAATGAAAGAGGCGGGATACCAGATTCCGACCTGGGTTCAGGAAATGCTTGATAGCGGAAAAGAGTCTTTCTACAAAACAGAAACCGGCAAGCTCTATTTCTATGACCTCTCCTCCAAGGATTATAAAGAGGTTTCAGTAAAACCAGAGATCATACTTTTGCCATCCCTTAAGGATCGAGAAAAGAAAGTAGCAGGGAATAAGGGCGCGAGCCTGATTGACATAGGTGACGGGGTGGCCTGCCTGGAATTCCATGCCAAGATGAATGCTCTGGGTGATGATATTATCAGCATGATCATGAAATCGGCTGACATTGTGAGCAAGGATTTCCAGGGTCTGGTGATTGCCAACCATGCTGATAATTTCTCCGTTGGGGCTAATTTGGTTATGGTTCTGTTCGCAGCCCAGGAAGAGGAGTGGGATGATCTGGAATGGGCTATCAAATATTTACAGGATTCCTTAATGAAGCTGAAATATCTCGACAAACCTGTAGTCGCTGCACCAGCCGGAATGGCCCTGGGTGGTGGGTGTGAGATCTGTATGGCTTCTGACCGTGTTCGTTTTGCAGCAGAGACCTATATGGGCCTCGTAGAGGTTGGTGTTGGTTTAATTCCCTCTGGAGGCGGATGCAAGGAGTTGCTTATCCGCAATACAGGGCATCTGTTCGAGGTCCAGAAGGGAGGAATTTACCCAAAACAGATCGAATTAATGCCCTTTGTGGCCAGGGCCTTTGAGACCATCGCCATGGCCAGGGTATCCACTTCTGGGCCTGAGGCAATTAAGCTTGGGTACCTGAAATCCACTGATAAGATGACAGCCAATAGAGATTACCTGATCGAAGATGCCAAAAAGACGGTCCTGGCCATGAATATGGAGGGCTATACACCCCCGAGATCCCTTGATGAAATTCGGGTGGCCGGGGAAAATACCTTTGCTATGATTAAACTTGGTTTGTGGACCATGCACCAGTCAGGCTTTATCACAGAACATGATGTGACGGTCTCCACCAAGGTCGGATATGTCCTGTGTGGAGGAAATGTTCTTGAGTACACCAAGGTTAGTGAACAATATCTTCTGGACTTGGAGAGAGAGGCATTTTTGAGTTTGTGCGGTGAACCCAAGACCCAGGAAAGAATTCAGCACATGCTGAATACAGGTAAGCCACTTAGAAACTAGGGTTTATCGTATTTGTTGAGTTCATTGAGTTCATAGGGTTTGAAGTGCCTAACTCAAACAGCATATTGAACTCTCTGGTAAAACGAACGCAATGAACCCAATAAACCCTAAAAACACAAGAAACTACAGTAGGGAGGAACATACCATGAAAGAGGCCGTGATTGTTGCTGCTTGTAGAACGGCAGTTGGAAAGGCCCCACGAGGAACATTAAAGGATACACGCCCGGAATATATGGGGACTGCGGTATTAAGCGATTTAATAAAAAGGGCCGGGAATATGGACCCTATGCTTATTGATGATGTGATTATAGGATGCACCTTCCCTGAGGCTACCCAGGGGCTTAACTTAGGTCGCGTTCTTGTCATGTCTATGGGCTGGCCGGACCGTATTCCAGGAATGACAGTCAACAGATTTTGCTCTTCAGGTCTTCAGGCCATCGCCATTGGCGCAGAGAAGATCATGTGCGGTTTTGCTGACGTGGTGATTGCCGGTGGAGTGGAAAACATGAGCCAGATTCCCATGGGCGGGAGCATGATGTACCCTAATCCCGCACTCGTCGATATGAGACCGGGTGCATTTACTGGAATGGGATTAACCGCCGAAAATGTAGCGGAACGATATAATATAGGCCGAGATGAGCAGGATGAGTTCGGTGCCAGAAGCCAGCAGAGGGCTGAGGCCGCCATAAAAGCGGGTCGCTTCAAAACTCAGATTGTCCCCCTGAAGGTAAAAAAGCAAAAGCAATTGCCTAATGGGCGTTTTGAGTTTGAAGAGATCATCTTTGATACAGACGAGGGCATGCGTCCAGGAACGACAAAAGAGAATATCTCTAAGATTCGCCCGGCCTTTAGGGCCAACGGAACGATAACAGCAGGCAATTCTTCACAGACAAGCGATGCAGCAGCAGGCGTAGTATTGATGTCCAAGGAGAAGGCCAAAGAGCTTGGCTTGAAGCCTATGGCTACCTTTCGGTACCATGTGGCAGAGGGCTGCCCACCGGAATATATGGGAGTAGGGCCTTCGGTGGCTATACCGAAGGTTTTAAAGATCGCTGGCATGAGCCTTGATCAGATGGAGTTGATAGAGTTAAATGAGGCCTTTGCGGCACAGGCCATCTATTGTATCAGAGAGCTGGGCATCAATGAAGAGATTACCAACGTGAATGGTGGTGCCATTGCATTAGGCCACCCTTTAGGGTGCACCGGAGCAAAATTGACCACGCAGCTTATCTATGAAATGCAGAGTAGAAAGCTTCGGTGGGGACTGGTCTCTATGTGCATCGGGTTTGGCATGGGCGCCGCAGGCATCTTTGAAATAGAGGATTATTAATTAGTGCCTGAACGAAAAGCCAGTTCAGGCACGATTTTGGATTGCGGATTGCGGATTTTGGATTAAAAAACAAAGCAATTTCAAAGCTTTGAAGATTCAAGGCCAAAACTTGAAAACTATATTTCGAGGTTTTCGTTCAGACATTCATTATAAAGGAGTGAAAAATGGCAGAATTAAAGCTTTTTAAAGGTGGGGAATTTTTAATTACAGACGCCCTGCCAGAGGAAATATTTACCCCTGAGGATTTTAGCAAGGAACATAGGCTTATCGGTAAATCAGCAGAGGAATTTGCATTGGGTGAGATTGAACCGCGACGAGAGGAGCTTGAAGAACTCAACCCAGCATTGATAAAGACCATATTAAGAAAGGCAGGGGAACTCGGCTTTCTTTCAACTGATATCCCGGAGATTTATGGGGGAGCAGAACTCGATCATATCAGCTGTGTCCTGGTCGCCGAACGACTTACCCGCGGAATATCTGCAATCGATATATCATCTGGAGTGCAAACAGGTATAGGAAGTCTCCCTATAGTCTTTTTTGGATCTCCGGAGCAGAAGGCAAAATACCTGCCAAAATTGTGTACTGGTGAGACAATAGGCGCCTTTGCCTTAACAGAGCCCGAGCATGGATCCGATGCACTCACTGCGGAAACGACAGCAGTTCTATCCGAGGATGGTAAGCACTATATCTTGAATGGACAGAAGCAGTTCATCACGAATGCAGGATTTGCTGATCTCTTTCTCACCTATGCCCAGGTTGATGGAACTCAATTTACTAGCTTTATTGTAGAGAGGGCATGGGATGGGGTCTCAGTGGACGAGGAGGAAAAAAAGATGGGTGTACATGGTACCTCTACCCGATCTGTCATCTTCCAGGATGTCAAGGTGCCGGTTGAAAATATCTTGGGAGAGATAGGACGTGGCCATGTAGTTGCCCTTAATACCCTGAATATCGGAAGATACAAGTTGGGTCCTGGCACGGTTGGGGGAGCCAAACTTGGTATTGCCGAGGGTGTAAAATATGCTAAAAATAGAGTCCAGTTTGGGAGACCACTCTGCGAATTCGGACTTATCAAACATAAAATCGCTGAGATGGTTATAAAAACCTATGTAACTGAGAGTATGGTGTATCGCACCGCTGGTCTTCTCAACATGGCCTTAGAGGGGATAGATCCTACGAAAGAGGACGCTGGCAAGAAGACAGGTGAGGCCCTCAGAAAATATGCCTTAGAGTGTTCCATCAATAAAAATTTCGGCTCGGAGATGCTTGATTATGTAGTGGATGAATGCGTTCAGATAATGGGTGGTTATGGTTATATTCAGGACAATCTGGCCGAAAGTGCTTATAGGGATTCCAGAATCAACCGTATCTGGGAAGGAACCAATGAGATCAATCGTCTGTTAATTGTGGACATGCTTATGAAGTCCGCTATGAAAGGAGAGCTCCCTCTTCTTGATGCAGTGAAAGAGTTAATGGTAGAGCTTATGAGCTATCGGCCAGGGATGAGTGAGGAAGAGGGTGTTCTTGAAAAAGAGCAAAAAATGGTTGATCATGCAAAGAAAATGGGGCTTCTGGCTGCTGGTGCGGCAACCCAAAAATATATGGATAAGCTCGCAAACGAGCAGGAGGTCGTTGCATTGATAGCTGATATTATCATTGAGATCTTTGCCATGGAAAGTGCTCTTCTGAGGTCGTTAAAAAAAATTCAAAAGGAGGGTGAAGAAAAATCCAAAATACACATTGCTGCTACCCGGGTCTATATTAATGATTCATTTCCACGGGTGGATGTAATGGCAAAACAGGTTTTTGCTGCTATCTCTGAGGGAGAAGAACTCAGGACCCAGTTAATGGGCCTAAAAAAATTCGCACGTTTCACCCCAATAAATACCATTGCATTAAGGAGAGAGGTTGCAGATAGCATTATTCCAGTTGCCCGCTATAACCTGACCAAGATATAAAATTTGGGTAACTATTCAGCCACTAAGACCCCAAGGCACCAAGATTAACAATTTCCAATTTAAAATTAGTCCCGATCTATCGGGAATAATTGATAGTTTTTCACTGACCATTTAATGCCCTTTGTGTGGCAAGATACCTGAGGACTTTCAAATTTGCCATTTATTGTTGATATTTTTAAAAAGGTTCTTTAGACTAGTCCTTAACATCTTGAAGGCAAAAGCGTGTCGGTTTTGAACGAGCTATGAATACAAATAAACAATCATAAGACATGTATTCCACATTTCAAATGGAAAACTTTCAAAATTTCAAAGACGTTGACATTATTGACTATTCTATGTTATTAAGAAATTGTATCAGGTTTCTTTATTAGATAAACATAAATAGGGGATAGTCATGGCCAAAGATAAGGATGATATAAAAGATAAAAATGATAATGAGGATGAAGATCTCCTTGATTTTGAATTTGAGGAAGATCTTTTAGGTGAAGACGAAGAATCAACAGAGAAAGAAGCTGAAAGTGAAGAAAAAATTATAGATCTTGTTGATTTAGTCGAAGAAGGCCATGCACCTGAATCACTGGATGAAGATATCGAAGGCTTGGAAGATCTTTTATTGGATGAAGAAGAAGGAAAAGAAGAAGCGATATCTGAAGAGAAGAAAGATGTCGTAGAGGATGTGCTACCAGAAGAAGCCGAGGTGAAGGAGGAGGTTGGTGAATCGGTTGAGGAAGATATAAGCAATGAAGAGACAACTATCATGGAAAAGCCTACTGAAGGTTTGTTTAAGGAGGGAGCGGAACCCTTTCTCGAGGCAGAACAAGAGATTAACCTCGATGAGGAAATTGAGGGATTTGAAGAGCCATTATTGGAAGAGGTAGCTGAAAAGGAGGAGATTACTGAAGAAGCAGTGGAAGAAGAGGAAATAGAGGAGCTTGAAGAACCATTGGTGGAGGAGGTAGCTGAAGAGGAAGAGCTTGCTGAAGAAGCATTGGAAGAAGAAGTAGTTAAAGAGGAAATTCCATCAATCTCAGAAGAAAAGATCGAAGCCATCTTAACAAAGGTAGCAAGCGATGTCATAGAAAAGGTAGCCAGAGAAGTTATACCTGAGGTTGCTGAAAAAATTATCAAGGAGGAGATAGATGCGTTAAAAAAACGTATCGTGTCAGAAGATTAATACACATCAATTTTGTTTGAAATACGTGGGCACAAGGGCAAATAACCGAGGAAACCGTGAATGTCATTGTGCCCATTTCATTATTTCTTTCTATTTATTTTACGTTATAACCGACACAGAAATACAAAGGAGCACTATTTGATGGAAAACAATGTCTTGGCCAAAACCTACAACCCTAAGGAAGTGGAAAAGAGATGGTATAAGTACTGGGAAGAAAATGATCTATTTAAGGCCAATGCAAGATCAGACAAATCCCCGTTTTCTATTGTCATCCCCCCCCCGAATGTCACTGGAAGCCTACACATGGGCCATGCCCTCAACAATACCCTGCAGGATATTCTATGCAGATACAAACGAATGAAAGGCTACAATGTTCTATGGCAACCCGGTACAGACCACGCAGGTATTGCTACCCAAAATGTTGTAGAAAAAGACCTTGCCTTAAAAAATACCGATCGCCATCAAATCGGTCGGGAACAATTCATTAAACTGGTGTGGGAATGGCGGGAAAAGTATGGGGGAATCATTATCAATCAGCTTAAAAGGCTGGGAAGTTCCTGTGACTGGAGTCGCGAGAGGTTTACAATGGATGAGGGACTTTCTAAGGCCGTGAGAGAGGTTTTTGTTGGCCTATATGAAGAAAACTTAATCTACCAGGGAGACTATATCATAAACTGGTGTCCCCGATGCCATACAGCACTGGCTGACATTGAGGTAGAACATGAAGATACAGATAGCTTCCTCTATTATATTCGGTATCGCTTTGAAAACCAAAAAGGCTCCCTGACTGTAGCCACTACACGGCCTGAAACGCTTTTAGGCGATACTGCAGTGGCAGTGAACCCGGAAGATGAACGGTATAAAAACCTTTCTGGCTTGAATGTTCTCTTGCCGGTCCTCGACAAACCCATACCAGTTATTTTTGATAAATATGTAGATAAAGAATTTGGTACCGGCGCCCTGAAAATTACTCCGGCCCATGATCTCAATGACTTTGAAATCGGAAATGCCCATAACCTCGAACGAATAAAGGTTATTGACGAGAACGGCAGAATGAACGAATTGTCTGGCCCATACCAGGGCATGGACAGGTTTGAATGCCGGGAAAAGATTCTGGATGACCTGAAACATGCCGGCTTACTTGAAAAGATTGAGCCCTACCGTAACGCAATAGGGCACTGTTATCGCTGTAAGACCATGATCGAACCCCTTCTCTCAAAGCAATGGTTCGTCAGAGCAGCTCCACTTGCTGAAAAGGCCATTGCTGCAGTCAAGAGTGGTAAAACAAGGATAGTGCCTGCCAACTGGGAGCGTGTTTATTTTGAGTGGATGAACAATATAAAAGATTGGTGTATATCACGGCAGATTTGGTGGGGTCACCGTATTCCCGCCTGGTATTGTCAGGAATGTGGGGAAGTTATGGTGGCCAAAGAGGCGCCCAAAATATGCACTCGATGCAAGAGTAGAAATATTCAGCAGGAAACAGACGTGTTAGATACGTGGTTCAGTTCAGCTCTCTGGCCATTTTCCACATTGGGGTGGCCGGATTCCACTGATGAATTAAAAACATTTTATCCTACATCGGTATTAGTGACCGGTTTCGATATCCTTTTTTTCTGGGTGGCACGAATGATGATGATGGGTCTCCACTTCATGGGAGATGTCCCCTTTAGAGATGTGTATATCCATGCCCTTGTGAAAGATGAGCAGGGCCAGAAAATGAGCAAAAGCAAAGGAAACATAATTGATCCCTTAGTGATTTTAGACAGCTTTGGCACTGATTCTTTCAGATTTACCCTTTCTATATTGGCTGCCCAGGGAAGAGACATCAGGCTCTCAGAAGAAAGGATAGCAGGATACAGAAATTTTATGAATAAAATCTGGAATGCTGCCAGATTTTCCTTGATGAACCTAAAGGATTGTAAATCTCCAACTATAGATGCTGATAACCTGACCCTGGCTGATACCTGGATTATGAGCAGGATAGGGGCGGCTGCAGATGAGATAAGTAGCAATATAGATGATTACAAATTTAATGATGCCGCGAGCCTCTGTTACCAGTTTGTCTGGCATGAATTCTGTGACTGGTATCTGGAAATGGTGAAACTGGAGCTCTATAGTAAGGATCAAAAGAGAAGGGAAGCAGCCCAGAATGCAATGCAAATTCTCTTGAGTGGCGTACTGAGACTTCTCCATCCATTTGTGCCGTTTATTACCGAGGAAATCTGGCAAAGACTGCCTCATACAGAAGGAAGCATTATGGCAGCCCCCTTCCCCCAGGGAACTGATTTCATCTATGATGAGGAATCAATCAAAGAAATGGATCTCATTAAAGAGGTGATAACAGGTGTCAGAAATATAAGGGGAGAGATGAATATTCCTCCAAAAAAGGATGTAAAGATAATTATAGATGTAAAAGGGGCAAAAGAAAGAGAGATTTTTACAAATAATCACTCATATATTACAAACCTTGCAAAAGTGGAATCTATTGATTTTGTTTCCGATACAGAAAAACCCGATTCCTCTGCTACGTATGTTTTTAGCGATATCCAGGTCCATGTTCTTCTCAAGGGATTAATCAATTACGATGATGAAAAAAAGAGGATATATAAAGGAATAAAAAAGATAGAGAAGGAAATGGAAATATCACAAAAGAAATTGGCAAATAGGGATTTTTTGAATCAGGCCCCTCCCGATATAGTTGAAAATGTCAAGGAAAAAGCACAGCGCATGAGTATGAAGTTAGATAAATTACACCAAAATCTTACCATTCTTGAGGGCATCAATTAAGATGGACTATCTTTCCCACATTGATACAATCATTGATACTGCTTTAGATGAGGATGTAGGGTCGGGAGATATAACTACCTCTGCTATTATAGATTCATCCCTAAAAGGAAAGGCACAACTCTTAGCCAAGGAAGAGATACTGCTTGCTGGGATTGAGGTTTTTTCAAGGGTTTTCTCTCGGCTCGATCCTGAAATAGTGGTTGAATGTACGTATCACGATGGAGATGTAATACCCAAGGGGTCAAATATCGGTACAGTGACAGGATCAATGAGGGGAATACTGAGTGGAGAAAGAACCGCCCTCAATTTCTTACAGCACCTCTCTGGAATAGCTACCCTTACCAGACAGTATGTTGAAAAAACAGATCCTTCCACGGTTCGAGTAATCGATACCAGAAAGACAACTCCTGGGTTACGGGTCCTGGAGAAATATGCCGTCAGAATGGGTGGCGGATTTAATCATCGGGTTGGCCTCTTTGATGGGATCTTAATCAAAGATAACCATATTGCGGCTGCTGGTTCTATATCGGAGGCTGTGAAAAAAGTTAGGGCTACCGTGCCTCATACGTTAAAGATTGAGGTAGAAGTGGAAGACATCAAGGGGCTTGAAGAGGCTATAGGGGTAGGTGTGGATGCAATTCTTTTGGATAATATGTCTGTCAAAGAAATGAAAGAGGCAGTTTCTATAACCGGGGGAAGGATTCTTTTAGAGGCCTCTGGTGGAATTACCCTTGAGACAATAGAAGAAATATCCAAAACAGGTGTCAACCTGATCTCAGTTGGTGCCATTACTCATTCTGCACGATCTGTTGATATCAGCCTCGAAGTGATTTAAATAGGCTGTAACCATTCACCGCAGAGACGCAGAGATCGCAAAGGTTTAGTTATTTTTTGCTTTCCGCTGAGAGGGCGGAAAGCAAAAAGACGCTCGTCGTGTGGGGCTAATTCCTGTCACCCTGCCAAGACAGCAGTGAAACATTTTAGCCAGGATGCACTAAACCCTATACCTGTGGCAGGCACAATGAACAAAAGAAAAATTTTCCATAGAGGCAACAGATCCCAAAAGTCCCTATCATCCCGTCTTCAGCCCCGCTTTTCAGCGGGAGGCGGTTTCCCTTTGCCGTCCTCTCAACGGCAAAGGGAAAAATCTTTCTTCTCTGCGTCCTCTGCGTCTTTGCGGTGGACAGTTGGCATAAATTTAGGCAAGGAATAGAGTTGTGGATAAATTAATCAAGAAGGCTGCCCGAATTATTCTGGATTCTAATTTAACCATTGCCCTTACCGGCGCCGGCATCTCAGTAGAATCAGGTATCCCGGATTTTAGAAGTAGGGGTGGACTATGGGACAGGTTTGACCCGGAGGAATACGCCACAATTTATGCCTTTAAAGATAATCCGGAAAAGGTCTGGCGAATGTTAAAAGAAATGGAACAGATTGTTGATAACGCAAGGTCTAATGCGGCCCACACAGGGCTTGCTGAGTTAGAAGAAATGGGTTTGCTGAAGAGCGTACTTACTCAGAATATAGACAATCTCCACCAGGAGGCCGGTTCCCGGGATGTTATCGAATATCATGGAAACTCCAAGACATTTTCATGTATATGGTGCAATAAAAAATATGATTACAAAGAGAAAAAGGGTGAGTATCCACCTAAATGTGAGTGTGGAAAGATACTTAAACCAGATGTCATCTTTTTTGGGGAGGCAATTCCTTCCTTAGCAATGGCAAGGAGTTCCCAGTTAGCCTCTACCTGTCAGGCCTTACTGATAGTAGGAACCTCGGCCGTGGTCTCTCCATTTAATATACTCCCGAGGCAGGCAAAGCAGGTTGGAGCAAAGATAATTGAGATAAATTTAGAAAGAACGGTACTTACTCATCATATTACCGATATCTTTCTCCAGGGCAAGGCCACAGAACAAGTATCACAGCTTGTGTCTGCTGTTAAGGCGTTACAAGACGCCTAAACTCACCCTTGAGGAGCTCTCGTCATGCTTCTCTCCTGGGCTCTATTCAACCATGGTCGCTTATCCGGGCCTACAATCTTGGAAACCCTCTCTCTAATCCAATCAAAGGGGAGGTCTTCTTTGGGAGGAAATTTCTCTATATATTCTATATAGGGTGCGCCCTTTAGATCTTTTTCAGGTAAAATCGCATCCCTTTTTCCATCAAATTCCACAGTAGGCAATCCGTTTTTCTCGCAGAGGATTTTGTCAAACGTTGCAGCCGCGCTTACCCACCTTCCATTCAAAAAGAACTGGTTATATCCATGCCTGGGGAATGTATTGGTTCCCATCATTTCAAGAATGTGTGCGGGTAATTTATGGTTTCTGATCTTGGCAAAGACAAGTCTGCTCGGAATACCTGCAGCCCTTCCAAGTGCTGTAAGGAGCACTGCTTTCTGGACACAGTATGCCTTTCCCCACTCAAGAATCCTGGATGCCCTAAAGTCCTCTATAAAGACAGAAATCATATAGGTATTGTATCTAATGGAATCCCTCACAAAATAAAAAAGTCTTATCGCCTTTTCTTCATCGCTAACACAACCACGTGTCACGTTTATTGCTGTTTCAATAATTTTCTCATGCTCCGCCTCGATGGTTAAAGTCGCGAGCAAATAGTGCCCCATTTCTGAATCCATAAATCATCTCCTTTTTAAATCATGATATTCCTTTTCGTTATAGCCGAATCGCGCGACCCAGTGGAATAGTAATTGCTTTGATTGCAGAAGGCAGGCGGAACCTACAACGCAGAGTTTCTTAATCAGAATCCCTGATTCCGTTACATAGTCCTTCGGGATGTATCTGCTCAATAATTTAAGAAAGGGCATGGGTGTCTTTTTTTTATTATGCTCTTCTTACAGGGCGCCTTACTATGATTACCCAATTTTGAAACGACAACTAATCTTAAGTTATATTTAAGGGCATAAGCAAAAAAAGATACCCATGCCCTAAAAAAGCAGTAAATTTCCACAGGATTTTGAGCAATTACTTCGGGATTGAACAGGACATGTAATCAGGCTAAATTTTATATAACGTAAGAGTGTCGTCCCCGAACCTTTCGTTTGCTGCTTTCAATTTCTCCTCACTTGAAATAACGGCAACGGCCTGCCCGGCCCCGGTTTGATCAAAATATTTTTCCGCCGCCTGGTTGACCTGGGTTCGTGACAGGGACAACAACTTCTGCTTAAATCGGTTGCGGGATTCATCTGAAAGAGACATGATCTTACGGTAAAATGCCTGGCGGGCGGCAGGGCCGGGTGGATCCGGTTTGTCGATTTCCGAACATACCTGAAAAATGGCCTCTTTTATATCCTGATCCCCATAATCATCTGATTTGATGAAGGCCGCGGCACCTTTATACGCATTCAAAGTCTCTACAATATGGGGGTCCCGGTAAGAGCCAAAACCGAACAGCCCGCTTTCAGGACTATAAACGGCAAAACCACCATAGGCACCGCCTTTTTCCCTTATCTCGCGATGGAGGTACATGGACCGGAGGATTTTGCTGATCACTGCCAGTGATGGTGAATCCTCATGCTCCATACGTACCACCGGAAAGGTTTGAGCCACAAATGATACTGCCGAGGCGGTACTCCATCCTTCTCTTGGAATGTCGTCATTTTTTTCAATGTGTGGTGGTTTAAATCCATCGCCATTCTCAGGTGAAAGATTTTTCTGAAGCGAACTCGCCAGAGGGAGTGCGGTCTTAAGCTGCTGCTCTTCACCGATTAATGCCATCTTAAAATTAGTGCGGGTTAGTATGGTCCTGCCGATTAACGTCAGATCGGCTGAAAGTCTTTCCAGTTGATCATCGGTTATATTCGTAGTCAGATCTTTTATCATTTTTAACTGGTGAATACCATGCCAGCTTTCAGCAAGTGCCATTGTGGTAGAAAAATTCCTGGAAGCAAGCGACATGGCCAGCTGATGACCATTGCGAATAACCATGGTTTCCATACCTGCTCGGTATTCGAGAAGCAGGCTCTTTAAACGATTAAGGTCTGAAAAATCAAACGAACACAACAATTCTGATATGATTGCAAACATTCTTTCCTGATTCCGGGCAAGACATTTTCCATTGAATGTCACAAAGGGGAGGCAGGTGCCTTCGCTGTCAAATTGGCTGCGGGCCTGTGTCGACAGTTCGATACCACCGGTATAGGCATCGATCAATTGTACCATATCGGTATAATCACGGCGGGTTGTCCCGATTTTTGTAAAGGCATGACAAAAAAATGAGGCCAGGGGAATCAGCTTTTGCGGAAGGTGGCCGCTTCCTGCTGCACCTGAAAAATAAAAAATTCCGGCGGTGGGTTGCTGATAACAGAATGCTGGCACTGGTTCGGTCATGACCGTCTCAGGAATACTTTTTACCCGCGGTGGAATATCCTCCCTTTCCAGAGTAGGAAGAACCGAAACATCTTCCACTTTCTCCTGAAGTTTTTCCAGCGCATCGCTGTCTTTTCTGATTTTTGCAAGATCGAATTCGGTCATATCCGCTTGTATCACATCAAGTTCCCTGGTAACTCGCATTTCTTCCTTCACTGCCATCTCTTGATCAGGCATGAGTGTCAGACGAACCCTGTGCGGGTTGTCAAGAAAATACGTTTTGATCCTGTTTTCAAAAAATGGTTCTTTGGATACCATGTCTTGCAGCAAAGTCATGTCCTTATCAAAGTTAAGTATTCTGACAGGATCACCTCCATGGAACCAGCTTCCACAAAAATTAACCAGCAGCTTAGTCCCATATGGATAGGGGTGGTTGGTTATTTCTTTACGATGAAATTCAAGCTGGTGAATGGCTGCATCAATCAGTTTTTTATCTATTCCATCATCGGCCAGGTGACCTAAAACATCGAAAATGATCTTTTCGATGTTATCCGCATCAGATTCTTTCACATCTTTCAGGCCTGCCGCAAACAATGTGTCGCGGTTATCCGCATCAAAGCCAGCGCCATCACTTAAAGCGGTCCCTAACTTTGAGTCGATCAAGGCCTTATGGAGAGGAGAAGCGGAATTGCCCAGAAGGATTTGTTCTAAAAGGGTAAGGACCAGGACTTCAAATGAATCCTTGATATCTGCCGTCAGCCATGCCAGGCACACCTGACATTTTTTCGTGGAATCTTCATCTTTATTTAAGTGATAAAAATATGTATCGTATTTGGGCTCATTCCAGCGCACCTGTGAAGGCACTTCGGTCTGCGGATCAATTGTGTCAAAATGACGCAGTATTTTTTCCTGAATAAAATCCAGGTGACCTTTCAACGGAAGATTGCCATATGTATAAAAGAAGGCATTACTCGGATGATAATGCCGCCTGTGGAATGCCTTCAGCTGCTCATGGGTAAGTTTAGGAATGATCACAGGATCTCCGCCTGAGTTAAAGCGGTATGTCGTGGATGGATAGAGAGACTGTAAAAGTGATCTGGCCAGCACCTCACTCGGGGATGACATAGCCCCTTTCATCTCATTATAAACGACCCCTTTATACGCCAGCTTAAAGGCACCCTTTTCACCTGAATCTGGTTCAACCTCCAACCGGTGGCCTTCCTGCTTGAAACTTAGTGAATCCAGATTGGGGAAAAAAGCCGCATCCAGGTAGACATCCAGCAAGTTATAGAAATCTTTTTTATTCTGGGTTGAGAATGGGTACATGGTCCAGTCTGACGCGGTAAACGCATTCATAAACGTAGATAGACTTCTTTTTAACATTGAAAAGAAGGGGTCCCGCACCGGAAAAGATCTGGAACCGCACAGAACCGTATGTTCTAAAATGTGCGCAACGCCGGTCGAATCTTCAGGCACGGTTTTAAATGCAACGCTGAAGGTGTTCTCCGTATCATTGGTACTGATGTGAACATACCGGGCCTTCGCTTTTTCATGTTCCAGTTCGTAGAAGATGGAACTGATTTGCTCAAGCGAACAAACCCTGCAAATGCGATAGCCATGTATACTATCACCTTCGTTAAGTCCTGGATT
The DNA here is from genome assembly GCA_019308645.1 of Deltaproteobacteria bacterium. The sequence continues at coordinate 3,120 of JAFDHR010000025.1, read as the reverse complement.
ACGTGGGTCTATTGGCGTATTCATAGATTTCCTGTAACTCAGATTGTAAGGTTTGTGCACATTTGGGGTGAAATAGGGCTCACCCCGCCCGCCTCGCCTGAAGGCGAAGCCGATGGCGGGCAGGTCTGGACTTCCGTGCAAGACAGCCTATCTTATCGCAAGAACCGGATGAACTCTTCACATGTCTCGGAATCGAACCCCTCTTTCATCTGTTTAACCCCTGGCCCAGACCCGCCTGCCGTCCGGCGGGCAGGCGTGAACCCCGGAACTCTGAACCTGAGTAGTACGGAATTTGCCCTTATGTGTCAATGGCAAATCCCTGTTTTCTTAAAGACCCTTTACTCACAAAGAGCAGTTGCTTGCGATACCATTTTTCGTTCTGATAAAAAGCTTACGACAGCATTACGAGTCGCCAACTCCACACCTATCCCTCAATGTTTGCATAGATCGACTCGGTAACCGGGGTTGGGACTCCCAGCTCCTTGCCGAGCCTGATAATAGTGCCACCGAAGAGGTCGCCCTCATGGCGTTTGCCTTTTGCCTCAACGTCCCTCTGAAAGGAGGTCTTGGTTTCAGGGGGAAAATTGCTGGCTGTTTGCAAAGAGTCGGCCACGATTGAGTCGGCCAGCGGTACTCCCTTTTTCTTTGCAACCGCTGCTATCTCCTCCATCACCTTTCGCACCAGCTCCTTTAGCTTAGAGTCTGAAAGAATTTCCCCAAATGTCGTAGCCGTATACGCGGTAACCAGACCGTATCCTGCAATAAACACGAACTTTTGCCACTGGGCAGAGGAGGCATCGTCGTTCCACGTAAACTGTAGGCCCATATCGTTAAAAAAGTTGATTATCTCCGTGGGATCAAAGTCAGGTAGATGTGGGTCCTTTCCAAATGCGATGAGCCCCGGCCCCCCTGCGTGGGTAACGACCCCAGGTCTTTCTAAAAGCGCACCAATATACACGCACCCGGGAAGCACAATTCCTTTAGGCATATTTTTTCTGATCCTCTCATAGATGTCCACACCGTTGAGCAGTGGTATGACGAGGGTGTGAGCGCCAATGTTTGTCTTGATTGCAAGCGTTGCATCATCCAGATCGTAGCCCTTGACACACAGAAGATAGAGATCGGGCTGTGGTATTTCCGCGATGTTGTCGGTGGCCAGAGTTGGGTTGCATAAAATGCCGCGCTCTTCAGGGGTGTTTAAAATGAGACCATTCCTTTTGATTTCCTCCAGATGGGCACCCCGGGCGATGAAAAAGACCTTTCTATCAGTATCTTTTTCTTGAGATATTGCGTGGGCTATCTTTCCGCCAAAAACACCACCGACACTGCCAACGCCAAAGATACAGATGTTTTTTATGTGGTATTTGTTATGAGCATTCATATTAGGCTCCTACTTTTCCTTTCAATTATATGCGAATGCATCAAGATTCAGCTCCAGATATACGGCACCAGGCACGGGATTGTAGCAATATGGCTCCGTATCGCAAAAGCCCAACGATCTATACAGGGACGTTGCTGTGCTCATGGACGGCGTGGTGTCGAGTCGCATATGGGAATAGCCGAGACGTATGGCGGTCTGAATACTTTCCATCGCGAGCCTTCGGCCAATTCCAGTACCACGATACTCAGGCCGAACAAACAGTCGCTTCATCTCGCACACACCGTTATCGATCTTTCGAGCGGCAACGCAACCCACAATACCATCTTGATTTTGGGCGATAAGAAGGCAGCCCTCGGGGAACGCGTACCTGCCCGGTAGAGATTCGAGCTCTTTCTCGAAGTCCTGGAAGGACAAATCGAATGCAAGGGAATCGGCATACTCTTGAAAAAGAATACGCACAGCATCTAAATCGGAGGTTCCTTCAACGTGTTTAATGTTAATTGTCATACTGTATTCCTTCTTTGCATCGTAATAATATGATAATCGAAATAGAGCTCACTATTTAGTATCATGTGATTTTGTATCCGCTTCCAGTATCCTTTTTAAGTTCTCACCCTCTTCCTTCATATGTTTCCGAACACTTGAAAGACCACGCTCAAGCCTTTTCTTGGCAAAGGTTCTAATGAGCCATCCAACACGGATAGTACCTTGAGCAGTGAATATGCACGCCAATTGTTTTGGCTCTACGGTAAACCTGTTCTTGGGAAAATACATCCTCAGAAACCAGGATGTAGGGGCATATTCGATGATTCTATTCGGAATTAATTTTGTGATAACGAATTTCAGCTTATGGAGTTTGCCGTGAATATACTCTTCAGCATAAACAACAGATCCTTCCTCCCACGGGTGTCCTTTTATCCAGCGAAAGGCCACATGATCATCAGGATGCCAGGCGCGATAGCTTTCGTCATCAACAAGATGAAAAAAGAAGTCAAATACCTTTTCAGGTGTGGTCTTGATTTCTATTGAATCTGTCAGAATTTGCTCTTTTAGTAACGCCATATCTCATTCCCCCATACCAAAATATTCAGCTTATCAGACATACTATTTTATACGTTATTATTTTACTGGAGTACATAGGTAAAATCTTGAAGCGTAAAGTGCCAATCAGCGGCTAAAGGCAAATTACCCTCATTCACAATTAAAGGGGTCACATGGGCCTTCCATAACCGACTTCCCTTCCCTGGATTACAATGTAATTATTTACGAGCGTCCATCCTTACGTAAATCGTTTTACAACCAATGTGCCTCTTTATTCATGTGTTTCTTGACACATTTGGTATGTGGATAACCGGTCGGTATGTCTTGACATCAAAATATTAGTACTTACACTTTTACAGGCAGTGAAGAGGGAGGGAACCAGCCAGCCTGGTCACGTTACTACCTAACAATTTTTCGGAAATACTCATCACCGACCATCTATCAATGATAATTGACTACTGACAACTGGATATTAAAATGACCTACATCGGCGAACTGGCTGCTTTAGCCACTTCCTTGTTTTTTTCCTTTGGCTCGATATTCTTCACCCTGGCTGGACGAAGAGTCGGTTCGATGGTGGTAAATCGAACTCGCCTGGTGGTGGCCGTTGTCTTTCTCATTGTCACGCATTGGGTTATGTTGGGTATCCCGCTGCCTTTGCACGCTGAACCGGAACGCTGGTTGTGGTTGGGGCTCTC